>DATAEK010000139.1:0-5528 GCA_036258055.1 Vicinamibacterales bacterium | reverse complement strand
ATCAGTTCCGCGTCCGCACAATCGGATACACCTTCGGATCCGCACCGAGCGCGTCGTCCAGCAGGTTCCAATCGAGCAGCCCATCGTCTGACCGCGGCTCGAGCAGATAGAAGGCGAGTCGCGCGAGGGGTTGTTTGAGGTCGATCCTGATCGTGCCGGCAGGAAGCTGCCGTTCCGCGGCCGTCCAGGCGCCGGTGATGCTGCGCTCCTTGTGACCCTGGAATTCACGCGCGAGCTCCGTGCCCTCGATCCGGAATTCCTCGACCTGCATCGCCTGCGCGGCTTTGAGCGGCGTCATCATGATGCCGTGAGCGCGAAGGCGATCGATGGCGTTCGTCAGGCCTGGCGGCACGTAGTACGCCGAGGGCACGCGCTCGGTCTCCGTCGCTTTGAAGGTCCCGTATTCCGGCATCCGCTCCGGCTTCCGCACGTCCGCGCGACGGTTCATGGTGTTGCCGCTGATCGGGTTCTTCTCCTCGGTGACCTCACCGAGAATGATCTCGACGGGCTCCGGCGCCCGTTCGAGCTCGGCCCGGAGCGCCAGCTTGGATCCGATGACACTCCGACGATCGGCATCGGCGGTCAGCTTCTTGATTGAAGCGGCGTGCGCGTTCGCGTAGGTGAGCGTCTCGTCGATGAAGCGGCTCGTCGCCTTGATCCGATCCTCGAAGGTGGCGTAGGCGTACGCTTCGCTGAGGATGGCCACGCGGTTGCGGAGGCCGATGTAGTTGTTGTTGAAGCGCGGACGGCTGTCGAAGGAGCGCCAGGCGCGCTCCTCACCCCGGCCTTCGATGTTGCCGTAATAGTAGAAGTCCCAGTCGTATTTCGTCTTGATCGCCTTGGTCACCGCCGGCAGCCAATCCTTGCGGAGCAGGTCGATGATCGCGGGATCGGTCGCTGGATTGAGCGGCGGTGCGTAGGTCAGGTAGTAGCCGTGAACCGACCCGTTGGTGGTGTGGAGGTCCATGGCCACCTGAGGATCGTAGTCGTTCATCAGCTGCACGAACGCCCGCGCTTCCGGCGACTCGAGCTTCATGTGATCGCGGTTGAGATCGTAACTCTGCGCGTTGGGCCGCTGCCCCTGGCCGACGATGGGGCCGTTCTGACGCCCGCGATTGTTGGGCGCCATCTTCTCGTTGCCGTCGGCGTTGTAGATCGGCCCGATGAGCAGCACCATCGACTGCAGCCAGTCCGAGTGTTTGCCTTGCGCCAGGTCCCGGAGCAGCATCTGCGCGGACTCTTTACCCTCGACCTCGCCCGCATGAATGTTGCCCTGGATGTAGACGCGCAGTTTGCCCGTCCGCTTCACTGCTGCCGGCGTGGCATCCGGTGCGCCCAGAACCGCAAGCGGCAGCGCACGCCCTTCGACGGTTTTCCCGAAGGTCGTCAGGTGCACCAGCTTCGGCGCCGCCTTCTGTACTGCGGTCATGAACGCCATGACGTCGTCGTAGCGGCTCGTCTCCTTGAAGTCCGAGCTCTCGGCGCGCGTCTTGAGATCCGCGAGCGATCCTGCGCCGGTGGACTGGGCGTCGAGCGACGGGGCGTGCAGCAGAAAGACGAGCGCGACAGCAGAAATGACGGCGCGAATCTTCATTCGTGCGTGGCTCCTGATCGAAAGCGGTCAAACGTCATGTGGGGCGGGGTTGCTCGCCGTGACAGCCCAGCGCGGCCAGCGGACCGCGGCCAGCGATCTGAAGCGGACACCAGTGCCTACTCTACACCGAGCGATTGGAACACGAATGTCAGGATGTCCGCGTCCTCCTCGATCACCTTGGACACCGGCTTCCCGGCGCCATGTCCTGCCGATGTTTCGATGCGAATCAGGACGGGTGACGGGTTACCCGCTGCGGCCTGCAGCCGTGCGGCAAACTTCCGCGCCATGCCGGGCGCAACGCGGTCGTCGGTATCGGCCGTGGTGATCAGGATGGGCGGATAGACCGCGCGGTCGCTGACGTTGTGATACGGCGAGTACTTCAGAAGGTACGGGAACTGATCAGGGCTGTCGGCCGATCCGTACTCCGAGATCCAGAAACGTCCCACCGTAAACAAGTGATAGCGGAGCATATCGGCAACCGGTACGCGGCAGACGATGGCGCCGAAGCAATCGGGCTGCTGGACCATGACGGCCCCCGTCAGCAGCCCGCCGTTGCTGCCACCTTCGATGGCGAGACGGGACGGGCGGGTGTAGCCCTCGGTTGCCAGCCACCGAGCGGCGGCAACGAAGTCGTCGAAAACGTTCTGCTTCCGCTCGAGCATTCCGGCCTCGTGCCACGTTTCACCGTATTCACCCCCGCCGCGGAGATTCGCGACGGCGTGGATTCCCCCGCGATCGAGGAGCGGGAAGATGGCCGGATCGAAAGCCGGGGTGAGGCTGATATTGAAGCCGCCGTACCCGGTGAGGAGCACCGGCCTGTTGCCGTCTCTTTGGAGGCCCTTGCGATACACCAGGAACATCGAGACGCGTGTCCCGTCCCCGGACGGATACCACACCTGTTCGGTCTCGTACCCAGACGGATCGATTGGGGCCTCGGCGGGGCCGAAAGGACTCAGCGATCTCGTCGAAGGGTCGGCCCGCCAGGCTCGCACGGGATGGACGAACGAAGTGAACCCGATGAGGAGCTCGCGCTCGCCCGGATGGCCGCTGAGGCCCGGAATCGATCCAACTGACGGCAGCGTCACAAGTCCGCGCGATTGTCCCGTCAGATCGAAAAGCTCGAGGCGATCGCTGGCGTGGTGCATGTAGACCGCCGCGAGCGCGTCGTCTGCGATGACGACGGTGGACAGCTTGTCGGCGCGTTCGGCGACGACCACGATCGGTTCGTGAGCCGGCGCTTCCGGATTGACGGCGACGATCCTGCCGAGTGGCGCGTCCTCGTCGGTCTTGAAGAAGAGGCGGCCGGCGGCCGACTCGATGAACACGAACGATGCGCGGAAGCCCTCGAAAAGCGGTTGGGGCGCGGCTCCGGCTTGGTGTCGATCGAGAAGGTGGATTTCGCTCTTGTCGCTCGATCCCTGACTCGCCGTCAGCACGACCCAGCGATCGTCCGCCGAGATGGCGACCTCGATCACGACCTCGCGCTCGAACGGGCGCTCGAAGACGAGCTGATCTCGTGACTGATCGTCGCCGAGCCGGTGGTAGTACGCCTGGTTGAAGTAGTTCTCGTCACCTGCGGGCACCGTTCCTGGCGCGGGGAACCGCGTGTAGTAGAAGCCACGCCCGTCCTTGGTCCACGCAATCGATGTGAACTTAGCCCATTCGAGCCGATCCGGAAGGTCCGTGGCGGACGCGACGTCGCGAACGAAGATCTCCTGACGATCGCTCCCCCCGTACGACAACGCGTAGGCGATCCGCGCGCCGTCCTCGCTGGCGGCTGCCGCCGTGAGCGCCGTCGTTCCCGCTTCGTTCAACACATTCGGATCGAGAAGCACTTTCGCGAGGCCGTCCGGCCCGTCCTGGACGTAGAGCACCGGCTGATTCTGAAGACCGCTGTTCCGCGTGAAGAAATAGCGATCGCCGCGCTTGAACGGCACGGAGGTTCGGGGGAAGTCGTAAAGAGAGGTCAACGTCTCGACGAGAGCCCGGCGCCTCGATCCGTCGAGCGTCGCCCGCGTCAGGGCATTCTGAGCGTGTATCCACTCGTGGGTTTCTGCCGAGTTGTCGTCCTCGAGCCAGCGGTACGGGTCGGCCACGCGGACGCCGTGATAGTCGTCGACGACGTCGGCCATGCGGGCCGTGGGGTAGAGGATGCGACGTGTGGCCATCTGGTGACGTGTACTCGTGAACCGGGCGCGTTGATTCGAGCATATAATCCGGCTCCATGAAACGCTACATTCCCGCCTTCACGTGCGTGTGCCTGCTCGCTGCCGGACTTGCCGGCGCGCAGCCTCCGCTCTTCACCGACGCGCTTCCGGCACAGGAATTCGCCGCCCGCCGCGCGAAGGTGATGCAGCAGATCGGCGACGGCATCGTGGTCGTTCAGGGCGCGACCGAGACCCCGGCGTACGAGAAGTTTCGGCAGAGCAATCAGTTCTTCTACCTGACCGGCATCGAAGTGCCGCGCGCGATTCTGACCATTGACGGCCGCGCGAAAGTCTCCACGCTCTACATCGCGCCCCGCAACGAGCGCGCCGAGCGATCCGAGGGTCCGTTACTCGGTCCTGGCGACGATGCCGTGAAGCTGACCGGGATCGATCGCGTGCTGCCGCGTGACGACTTCGCCGCGGCCGCGAAGGCGCTCGCGGGACGAGTCGTCTACACGACGTATCGCGGCGAGACGCGCGGCGCCGGCACGCCGGATCGCGAAGCGGCGCACGCGGCGGCGCGGAAGGCGGATCCATGGGACAACCAGCCATCGCGCGAAGAGTGGTTCATGCAGAAGCTGCAGGAGCAGGCGGGGAAGATCGAGCTCAAGAACCTCGATCCGATCCTCGACGCGATGCGGGTTGTGAAGAGCCCGCGGGAGATTGCGCTGGTGCGGGAGTCCACGCGGATCGCGGGTCTCGCGATGATGGAGGCGATGCGGTCCGCCGAGCCCGGCTTGTACGAGTACGAGATCGAGGCGATCGGCGACTACATCTTCAAACAGCACAACGCGCAGGGTCCCGCGTATTTCGGCCTCGTCGCCGCCGGCAAGAACGCCGCGTGGCCGCACTACCACGCGGCGCAGGCCCAGCTCAAGAGCGGCGATCTCGTGCTCTTCGACTACGCCCCGGACTACAAGTACTACTCGTCGGACGTGACGCGGATGTTCCCGGCGAGCGGGAAGTTCACCGCGGAACAGAAAGAGCTGTACACGATCTATGTGCGGTTGTATCAGGCGATCATGACGTCGATCCGTCCTGCAAAAGTCTCCGACATCCTGCCCGACATCGTGAAGAAGATGGACGCCGTGATGGCGTCGTACTCGTTCACGAACCCGAAGTTCAAGGAAGCCGCCACCGCCTTCGTCGAGGGCTATCGCCGCCGGGCGCAGGCGCCGACGGGGCGGGGGAGCCTCGGGCACATGGTTGGGATGGAAGTCCACGATGTGAACGCACCGTTCGAGGCGCTCCAGCCGGGGATGATCTTCACCATCGAGCCCGCGCTGACCATCGCGGATGACCGCGTCTACATCCGGCTCGAGGACGTGATCCTCATCACCCCGACCGGCTACGAGAATCTCTCGTCGTTCGTGCCGGTCGAGGTCGGGGACATCGAGAAGCTGATGGCGGAGCCCGGTATGACCGGGCACCAGAAGTCGTCCACGAGCGCCGCGTCACGGCAGTGACGGGTTCACCGGGTGCCCTCTCGGAAGGCACGCGACCGCACGTCGCGCCGGCCGCAGCCAGCCGTTGACAGGCGGACCGCACCCGTGTGGCGCCGGCGGGCGTCAGGCTCCGCGCTGATCCTGGCTGTGGCGTTTCTGATCAAGCTGACCGTCCTGCTGCAGCTCGGCTCGCATCCGCTGCTGCAGCCGGACGCCGGGCTCGATACGACGGTCTACGTTCAACTCGCCCACAACGTCCTCGCCGGCAACACCGCGCTCGGT
>DATAEK010000035.1:0-12477 GCA_036258055.1 Vicinamibacterales bacterium | reverse complement strand
GCCGTGCGACTGCTTGTCGCCTTCGCTCCCGGCACTCTTCCCAGGCTGGAAGAAGTACGGCTTGACGCGCCCGTGCTGGCGTTTACGCTGGCGTTGAGCCTGCTGACCGCCCTCGCGTTCGGCGCGATCCCCTGGCTGCGTCTCGCGCCGCTCTCGGCGTCACTGCACGAGAGTGGTCGCAGTAACACCGCAAGCCGTGGCCGCTACCGCGCACGTCAGCTGTTGATGGGCGGACAGGTGGCCCTCGCACTCGTGCTCGTCGTCTTCGCCGGTCTGATGCTCCGCAGCTTCCAGACGCTTCGCGCCGTCAATCCGGGCTTCGACGCCAGATCGCCGCTCACCTTCAGCATTGCACTGCCCGATCGCGAATACGCGAGCCGCCGCGCAGCCGTTGCGACGCACCGCGCGATCTTGGATCGCCTGAGCACGATACCGGGCGTGACCGCTGCGTCCGCGTCAACCTGCCTACCTCTTTCGACTTTTTGTCTTGAGCACATGGTGGTACCGGAAGGCGTCGTCGACGACGGCACGCTTCGGCCAAGGGCCTTGTTCTACGCGGTCGCCAGCGGCTACTTCGAGGCGACGGGCATCCGATTGCTCCGCGGCCGGTTCATCGACCGCGGGGACGTGGAGCGTGGCGAACCGGTCGCTGTCGTGAACGCCGCGCTGGCCGACGCGCTCTTCCCGCATCAGGATCCACTCGGCAAGCGTTTCAGATCTTCGGGCCGACCGACCTCATCACCCAACGCCCCGCCGTGGCTCGAGATTGTCGGTGTCGTCTCGAATACGCCTGTCGCGTCGCTGGCGGAGCGGACGCCGGTGGCCCAACTCTACATGCCGATGTCCATCGCCGGCGGTCCAGACATCCCCGTCGAGACAATACTTGGACCGAGCGTCTCCAAGATGAGCTACGTCGTACGCGCCGCGACGCCGCCCACTACGCTCGCCGCCGCCGTGCGCACCGCCCTCAGCGAGATCGATCCGAACCTGGCGCTGTTCGAGGTGCGGACACTGGAAGACATCCTCGATCGTGCCGCGGCGCAGATGGCATTCATGATGATCCTGATCATCATCGCTGCGAGCGTCGCATTGATGCTCGGTGTGATCGGCATCTACGGCGTCATGTCCTACATCGTGAGTCAGCGGACGGGTGAGATCGGCGTCCGCCTGGCTCTCGGGGCAGATCCTGGCCAGGTGGCGGGCATGATCGTCAAGCAGGGGGGGCTCGTCGCGCTCGCCGGCGTCATCGTCGGCCTCGGCCTCGCATACGCCGGCAGCCGATTCATCGCGTCGCTGCTCTACGGCGTCAGCGCGCGTGACCCGGCCGTGTTTGCGGCGACAACGGTGCTGTTGTTGACGGTCGCGCTGGTGGCATGTTGGCTTCCTGCGCGCCGTGGCGCTCGCCTCAGTCCTCTGGAGGCCCTACGGACAGACTAACAGCCATCTGATAAATAACCGGCAGCTGGGCCACGGAGAAAACAGGTACGACTACGTCACGATCGCTCAAATGGCGGGGATCGTCCGACGTCGTATAGTTTGGCTCACGGATCGGCAACCGCAGCACGAAGGGTCTCGATTCGACGTCGGGCGCCGGTGCATGCACAACACCTACGACATCTTCTTCTACGGCGCCGAGCCGCTCAGCAACATCTATTTCCTCGCGGCGCTGAAGGCGATGGCGGCGATGGCCCGGCACCTTGGCGAGGCCGTGGGGCGTCGCGACGATCGCGGGCGATGACGTGTTGGCACTGCTGCAGGTGCTCAACTGTGACGTTGACCTGGTCGTTCGGACGAAGACCGCCTGACGCGACACGACTGAACGCGTGCTCCTTCAACGGACGCACGACCGTGACGTAACTGTGACGTGACCCTGTCGATTCAGCGAGATCTACCGAGGGTTACGGCGATCGACGATCGCGACGCGGGAGGGGCTAATTCTCTGGATCTGCAATTTCCAAGCGTGCTCCTTCAACCACTCGGACATCTCTCCACTTTAGAATCAAGCACTCACGGGAACCAGGATCGAGCAAAAAAGGGAATTGTGCCCTGACCCCGTCGGCACCTCCGCACATATTCGCGCCTACTGGCGATCACAGGTTGATGGCGATGGCGGATGGTCGCTGGTACCGTTTTCAGACAGGGACCGATGAATCCAAGTGGCGAGCGGACGCCTCTAGCCGTCCGCCCGGGTCAAGAGATGCACGGATCATCGGGTGCGCGCGATTTCTCGGCGATCAATACGAGGTTCTGTCGGTTTCAATGGGTTGTCTTCCTTACAACCGATAGAAGCTGCAGGTCGGCTTTCTCTCCGACGTCGGTGACCGGGAATGACGATTTCGAGCCCAAAGGCGGGCGTCATGGCAGGTTCGGAAGGTCAATCGCCGGCTACTGTTTCAGGCCGACTTTCCCGAGCAGGGCGGTGAAGCGCGGGTGGCCGGCAAGGTCGGCCCACCGTGGCTCCACGGTAAGAAACGTCAGGAGCATGTCCCGCGCTTCGACGGCCTCTTCGAGCCGGTCGAGCGCCTTGCCGTGTTCGCCCAGGCCGAGATGGACGAGCGCGAGATTCGACGGCGGTACGTAGGCCCGGGCGGCCCGCGTCTTCAACTGGTCAAGAATCTTGCGGGCTTCGTCTCGCCGCCCACTGGCCGCCAGCGTATAGCCTGCGCTGGCCGTCACCACGAGGGATCCGCCCAGCTCGGTCGCCCTGTTGAACGCCAGCAGCGCCTCCCGATACATCCCCTTCAGCCCGTAGATCCGTCCCATCATGTTGTGCGTCAGCCACAGCCCCGGGTCGAGATCGAGAGTCTTCTCAAGGTGCGCCAGCGACTCGTCGTAGCGCCCCTCGTAGTACATGCACTGCGCGAAGAGGGCGTTGGCCAGGGCGGAGTGGGGCTCGTAGTCGAGCGCGCGTCTCATCTCCTGCAGTGCGCGGGTGTGATCGCCGAGGTTGGAGAGCAAGTGTCCATAAAAGGTGTGCGCGGCCGGGTCCGGAGGTTTGGCCGCAATCGCGCGCCTGAACTCTGCCTCGGCGCCGCTCCAGTCCCAGTCGAACCAGAACTTAATGATGCCCATGGACACTCGCGCTTCCGAGAGCCCCGGATCGATCGCGAGTGCCCGCTCTGCAGCGGTTCTCGCGTGCGGGAACGACTCCTTCGGCGCAACGTCGCTCGTCATGGCCATCAGAATGTACGCGTCGGCCAGCTTCGCGTGGGCGCGTCCGTAGCCCGGATCCAGCGTCACAGCCTCGCGAAGGTACTCGAGCCCTTTTCGGAGGTCACCCGGCGTGCGTCTCAGCACGTGGTATCCCCCCTTCACGTATAACTGGTATGCGGCAGGATCCCTGGTGTCGCCGCCGACAAGCACTGGCGACGGCGAGATATCAAGCGTCTCCACGAGCTCGCGGGCGATCTCGGTCTGCAGCGTCAGGAGGTCGTCGATCGGTCGGACGAACTGCCGCTTCCACAACTCTGCACCGTCGGCGCTGCGCAGGAGTTCCAGCCGGACGATGGCGGTATCTGCACGACGTTCGAGCGTGCCGGTGAGGACCGCGGCGACGCGCATCTCACGGCCGGCCTGCGCTGGCGACACGCCGAGCCGCTTGTAGCGGGCCGCCTCACTCGTGGCCGCCTGACGGATGGAGGAGAACTGCGACAGCCGGCTGCGCAGCGAGGCGGCGATGCCGTCCGCTAGGTACTCGCCGTCGCGAATCTCCCCAGCGTTTTCGAGCGGCATGACACTGATCGAGGTAATGATGGGTGTGTCGCGGCTGCGTCCCGCCGCTACTACGAGATATGCCGTGACCGCGACGAGAGTGAGCGCTGCGGCGCCGAGCCACGACAGTGTGCGCAGGGCTCCCGCGCGAGGGCGTCCGGCGAGCCACTTGACCCGGGCCCGATCTCCGGATGGATCGCCGAGCACACGACGCAACACGCGCAGATCACCGGCCAGTTCTGTGGCCGTCACGTAGCGACCCGCGCGCTCACACGACAGAGTGCGATTGACGATTCGCGCGAGCTCCGGCGGAAGGTGCGCAGGCTCGTCGAGCGCGAGCTTGCTCTGCGTCCGTAGTGCTCCCTCCTGATACCCGTGTGCCGCTGCAGCTGGCAGGCGCCCGGTTGCCATCTCGTAAATGACGATTCCGAGACTCCACACGTCGGTGCGGACATCGACCGGGAGACCTTGGCGCTGCTCGGGAGACATGTACCCCATCGTGCCGATCACGACGCCGTCGGGTCCGGTGACGCCGGCGAGAGAGGGCGGAAGCTCGGAGCCTGTCCTCGTGGCGATGCCGAAGTCGAGGATCTTCACCAAACCGTCGGCGCGCAGCATGACGTTATCCGGCTTGATGTCGCGGTGTACGACGCCGGCCTCGTGTGCCGTCGCCAGGCCCTCGGCGATCTGGAGCGCGATGTCGACCAACTCGGGCGCGGCGATCGGTCCCTGCTCCAAGCGCGCACGCAGCGTGACTCCGTCGACGTACTCGGCAGCGATGAACCTCGTGCCCTCGTACTCACCAATCTCGTAGATCGTAACGATGTTGGGGTGGTTCAGCGCCGACGCCGCGAGCGCCTCATGGCGGAAGGCCGCAATCCAGTCAGAGTCCGCCAGATCGGGTCGGAGCACCTTTAGGGCGACGTTGCGCGCGAGCCTGTTGTCGCGCGCAAGGTACACGTCGCCCATGCCGCCGGCGCCTAGAGGGCGCAGGATCTCGTACGAGCCGATCGTGCCGGAATGCCCGACCGGTTCGCGTCGATCCGGCTGCGCGGCGAGGGCGCGGGCTGCCAATTCCATGGCGGAGTGCTGCATGAACGCAGCTGGCCTCTCGTCGTGTGCCAGCAGCGCTTCGATCTCCGCGACTAGCTCGACATCTCCCTCGGCTTCCCTTCTTACGAACGCGGCCCGATCGCAGACCGGCTGCTCCAGCGCCGCGTGGTAGATCCGCTCGATTTGAGTCCAGCGGTCGACGGTCATCTCGTCTCGTGTTCGGTGAGCCATCGTAGCAGCCACGCCTTCGCGAGCCGGCAGTCCCGCTTCACCGTTTCGGGCGAGACCTCGAGGACGAGCGCGGCTTCGTCGATCGAGAGGCCGCCGAAGAACCGCAGTTCGATGGCCCTACTCTTCCGCGGGTCGACGTCAGCCAGCGCCTCCAGCGCGTGGTCCAGCGCGACGAGATCCTCGTCAGGCGCGTCGGCGACGAGCAGCGCCTCGTCGAGCGGCACGCGGCGATCTCCGCCACCGCGCTTCCGGTATCCCCGTTCGCGGGCGAAGTCGACCAGCACCCGCCGCATCACCCGCGCCGAGATGCCAAAGAAGTGCGCGCGGTTTTGCCAGTTGACGGCTCTCGCCTCCACCAGGCGGATATAGGCCTCGTGGATGAGGGCAGTGGTCTGGAGCGTGTGCCCGGCGCGCTCTCGACGCATGTACCGCCTGGCGAGGCGCCGCAGTTCAGCGTGGACAAGCGGGACGAGGCGATCGAGGGCGCTGCGATCGCCGGCGTTCCAGGCCTGGAGCAACGCCGTCACTTGGGGTGCCGTCGGTGTCTGCACGGCTACTCGGACCTAACCTCCCTCATCCCAACTTGTTTCGTTGGGTCTGAGTTGGCGCTTGGGAATTGACGTTTGGCTGATTATAGCGGCCGCCCCAAGGTGGCGTTACCCGTTTGTCGGCGAATTCCCGCATTCACTTCCTGTGGGCTACCGCCGCGACCGCCATGCGGCGTGCCGAAGCAGTGCGACCACATCCCTGTTCGAGGGCTGCTGGTCGCCTTCCAAAGGAGGAGGCAACATGCAAGGAATGACGTTATTGTCAAACACGTTAGGCCGTGCGGCGAGGACCCGGTTGGCGGCGGCTGTCGCGGCCGGTGCACTCGCCACTGCCTGCAGCCAGACGCCGGCAAGCCCGACCATGCCGACCGTGACCCCAACCGGCACGGCGACAGTTGCGACGGCGGCCGTTTCGAGCGCACAGGGGACCAGCCAGAGCTGGCAGGACTTCGAGGCGCGCGGTTGGAACTGCCGCACGCCCGTCCCCAGTGTGACTGTATGTAGCCCGCCCGGCCAGCCCCTTCCCGTCGTCGCCATCCCGCCCGCACAGCCGCCCGCTGATCGAGCCGAAACGGTCATGCTGAAGCGCTGGAGGAACGACGTGTTCGAGGCAAACGTACTGTTGATTCGGCCCGAGATCTACAACGGCCAGTCTTGCGAGTCCACGGGCCAGCCTTACTTCTACATCGGCGTCCTCGGCTACTTCGAATGCGCCCACTTGGTGGGAAACTGACACCTGTGATCGGAGTGCGACCACTTGAGCGGTCGCGTGGCAAGTAAGGCGGTGCAGTGGCCCGACCGGATCTGCCGATCAGGAGAGGAGCCGGAGGCGCGGGCTCCCGTGGAGGCGGTAGTTCGCGCAACCGGAGCGATCGATGGTGAAGCGCTCTACACGAACAACAAGCTGACGCCCGCCGCTGGTTTCGAGATTCCTGCGGACCATCTGACGAAGTTCGACATTCTGCGAACTTCTGTGGGGACAGACCCGGAGCTGACGATGCGCACACGCCGTGGCACCGGGTATTACAAGGTCCCGTCGCTCAAAGGCGTGTGGTATCGCAGCATGTTCGGGCATAGCGGCTGGTGCGCGACGCTCGAAGACTGGTTCGATCCGCGCCGTGTACGAGAGGACTACCCGCCGATCGGCTCGTTCGATCACCTACGGGATCACGCATCAACCTTGCCGCCGACTATGTTGGCAGTGTCTCGACCGTGCGCCGCCGACGTGTCGCCATGTTGTCGGCCGACTCGAAAAAATCCGTGGTGACTGCGGGATTTTCGGCGGGCGGGCGTGCGTTCACCACCGGAATCCTGGCAATCGCTTCGTTTTAGGCAATCCTGCCTCTGTGCGTCGCAGGTACGGCAAATGCTGCTTCCATTGCGTTATGGCGCTCGCCACGTGCTTTGCGACCGCCGTCGAAGGGCATCGTTCGCTTGCCGCCGACGCGATGGTGCCCGACCCAATCTTTACGTCAACCCACGCCATCACGATTGACGCGCCGCTAGAACAGGTCTGGCCGTGGATTGCGCAAATGGGCGCCGATCGCGCCGGCTGGTACAGCTGGGATCTGATTGACAACGGCGGCGCGCCCAGTGCGAGGCGCGTCGTACCCGAACTCCAGATGGTGGTCCCCGGGGACGTCATGCCGGCGGTTCCCGGTGCCACCGACGCGTTCGTTGTCGCTGTGGTGGATCCGCCTCGGGATCTGGTGTTGACGGTACCCGATGGCCACGGCGGCCACGCGGTCGCGTGGGAACACGCGCTCGAGCCGATTGACGCTGGCCGAACACGGCTCATCGTGCGAGGGCAGGTGTCCTCTCATTGGCTGGATCTCGCTCGCGCAGAGCCGCCCGCCGGTCACCGCCGCATCTTCATCCAGCGCGCGTACGCGGTGCTCGCGACCCTTCCGCGTCCGCTGCTCATCGCCTTTGCTGGAATCGGCCATCGCATCATGGAAGCGCGGCACCTGCGCGGCATTCAACGGCGCAGTACAGCGCGTACCAACGCTGGCGGGCGCGTCGAACGATGGCGCAAGCCGTTGCTCACCTGCGGGATTCTGGCGGTCGTCCTCTACGTCGCAATGACGCTCTTCGTCGGCATTCTCTGGGACGGCTACAGCGCTGCGGATCAAACGATCAGTGAGCTGTCCGCGATCGGCGCGCCGACGAGGCCACTGTGGATGGTGCTCGGCACCCTTTACACCGTGCTGATGATCGCTTTCGGATGGATCGTTTGGACGGCGGCGCCTCCTAACCGCGCACAACGCGTCGTGGGGATGTTGCTGATGATACATGGAGCGTTTGGCTACTTCTGGCCGCCGATGCACCAGCGTGCGGTGCTGGCCGCCAGCGGCCCGACACTGAGCGACACCCTGCACATCGTGTGGATGATCGTGACGGGTCTCCTTTTTCTATTCGAAACCAGTTTCGGGGCCGCGGTGTTTGGCAAGCGTTTTCGCGTCTACTCCATCGCGACCATAGCGATCGTGTTGGCCTGTGGGGTGATGACTGGAACGTATACGTCCCGGGTGCAGGCAGACTTGCCAACGCCGTGGGTCGGCGTCTGGGAACGCGTGAGCAGCTTGGCGTACATGCTGTGGATCGCGGTGCTGGCCGCCGTGCTCCTCCGGACCGGAACCTCGCAGGAGAGAGGAAGTATGTCTGACGGGTCGTGACACAGGCAGTATCACACTGCCGCATGAATCGAGGTTGAGACTCTATGCAGCCAAGGATCGTGTTCAGCATGGCCGCCTTCAAAGGCTGGTTCCGGTCCTACTCGGCAGCAACGGCGCTGGTCCTGCTGGTGCCTGCCATCTTCTCTAATACGTCTCTGCGGTTGCGGCGCACCAGCCGACACCGGGAATGGGGCTGGCTGAACGGGTTCACAGTACGGCTACCAACTCTGGCAGGCGATGCTTGCCGTAGTTCTGTTGCGTGAAGGGAGGCAGATGATGTTCCAAGCATCTGCGTTCAAGACTGCCGAGGGTGAAGCGAAGTTCCTAGCGGCCTATGACAACGCGATGAAGTTGTGGCCTGTTCCCTACGAACAGATCGACGTTCGGAATCGGTTTGGGACGACGCACGTCGTCATCTGCGGACCGACGACAGCGCCGCCGCTGGTGCTGTTGCACGGATACATGGCGACCTTGACGATGTGGTCGCCCAACATCGCCGCGTTCAGCAAGGAGTATCGGGTCTATGCGGTAGACGTTATGGGTCAACCGAGCAAGAGCAGCCCCAGCGAGCCAATATGCAATGTGGCGGATTTTGTTTCGTGGTTGACAGCGACCTTGGACGCATTGCACCTCGATCGCGTCTCTCTTGTGGGCATGTCGTTTGGTGGCTGGCTGGCTCTCAATTACGCGGTCGCCGTCCGGCAGCGTGTTGCGAAACTCGTCCTGCTGTCACCTGGCGGGCTGCTGCCGATGGTCAGACAGTTCACCGTGCGCGGAATGCTCATGGTCTGGCTCCCGACACGCTTTACGGTGAACACGTTCTTTCACTGGCTCGGATTCACGGATCGGGCGTACGCGAATCTGCTCGAGATGGTCTATCTTGGCCTTAAGCATTTTCGAATGCCGATCGAAACGGCGCGCGTCCTGCCTGCAGTCGTCTCCGATGAGCAACTACGCACAATGAAGGTCCCTACGCTGCTGCTCATCGGCGACCACCAAGTCATCTCCGATCCGGCGCGGGCTCTGGAACGCGCACGTCGGCTGATTCCCGATTTCGACGGCGAGCTCGTGCCAGCGTGCCGCCACGATATGTGCTCCAGCCAACAGCACATCGTGGACGCGCGCGTGCTCGAGTTCCTGAAGAAGACGCGAACTGATGATCGAGCCGCGACCGCCGAGCGGTCCGTGGCGTAGTCCCCGGAGGAGGACGCCATGCTTCCGACACTCCTTGCGATTCTCACGTTCGCGGCGCTGTATTGGTTTCCGATTCGGCGGTGGATGAACCAGTGGGGTGCCAATTCGTCTGATCTCGCGCGCGTGATGACGGGCGACAGTCTCCTCCCCGATCAAACGTATTCCAGCACCATGGCCGTGATCGTCAATGCGAGGCCAGAACATATCTGGCCCTGGTTGGTGCAGATCGGCTATCAGCGTGGCGGGCTGTACAGCTACGACTGGCTCGATCGCCTCTTCGGCTATCTGGATCGTCCGAGTGCCACCCGCATTCTTCCGGAGTTTCAGCACCTCGCGGTTGGTGACCACATCCCGCTCGGACGAGGCCCAAGCTGGCCAGTGCCATCCTCGAACCCAATCGCGCGCTCGTGTTGGATATGCGGAACATGGGCGGCCTTGATTGGGTCTGGCAGTTTGGCCTGTACGCGATTGACGAGACGCGAACACGACTCGTATCGCGCAGCACCGTCCGTGCACAGGCGGTGTGGGCCCGGCTGCTCACGCACGCAATCGAGCCCGCGGGATTTCTCATGACGCGCCGCATGCTGCTCGGGCTGAAGCTACGGTCAGAGGGGCTGCGCGCGGCGAACATGGACGAGACCCGCGCCAATCAACGTCCCGCCGCATGACACGGGAGCATCACGATGATATCGACGGCACCCTCGCGAAACGAGCACGCGTCGTTGGAAATCGTGGCCGCGAACGTGCTGCGCTTTTCGAGCTTCTTGCAGAGCGAAAGATCGAGCCCCTGGTCGCCGAGCGGATCCCGCTTGTTCAGGCTCGCCGAGCACACGAGAATCTGGGTCACGGCGGTATCACCGGTAAGCAAATCCTGATCTGCGATGAGAGGCCATGGGAGGAACAAAAAGCGACGGCTGAGGGCATGTCGCGCAAGGCGGTATAGCTCTCTCTCGGAACGAGAACCGTATCGGTTCAAGCCATCCCGTGTCAGACCTTCGAATCTGTCAAGGTCACTTACGGCGGTGCGCCCACCACGGACCTGGACGGGAGGCGGTCGGGAAACGTTTCGGTGATTCGGCTTCGCGGCCGAGGAAACACTCCTACTCCGCCCTGAGGGCATCGCTTGGATCGACACCTGCGGCCCTTCGCGCAGGCACGTAGATCGCACATACAGCCGCGCCAGCCAGCGCGCACACCACGGTCACGAGCGTGACGGGATCGGTTGGTGTGACGCCGAACAGCAGAGCCGAGATCCACCGGCCGGCCGCGAGTGCGCCGGCCAGTCCGGCGCCCAAGCCAACCAGCGTCAGCGCTGCGCCTTCGCGCACGAACAACCAGACGACATCGGCAGGCGAAGCGCCGACCGCCAACCGAAGACCGATTTCTCTCCTCCGCTGACCGACCAGATAGGCGAGCACACCATAGACGCCGATGACGGAAAGCGCGACCGCGATGGCGGCGAAGGCCAGGAGGACCAGCATGGTGAAACGGCGTCCAGCGAGCGACGCATCGACAAGCGCTGCGAGGCTCTTGATGTTGGCGAGGGGCAGCAAGGGATCGAGCCCGGCCACGTCATGCCGCAGCGTGGGAATGGAGACGATGCGATCCGCCGACGTGCGCACGGCGATGGTGAAGGCGTCCACCGGATGCTGCTCGTACGGCAGGTAAATCTCGGCCGGCGTGTCCTCGTCGAGGCCGCCGTACTTGACGTTACCGACGACGCCGACGATCGTCTTCGGTCCATTGCGCGCGTCGCGCGCGAGCTCCGCGCTGACTCGAATCTGTTGTCCAACGGGATTCTGTCCCGAGAAGAATCGCTGTGCGGCCCGTTCGTTGATGAGGACGACCTCCGGACTCGTCGCGGTAT
The DNA here is from genome assembly GCA_036258055.1 of Vicinamibacterales bacterium. GTDB lineage: Bacteria > Acidobacteriota > Vicinamibacteria > Vicinamibacterales > 2-12-FULL-66-21 > DATAEK01. The sequence continues at coordinate 1,198 of DATAEK010000035.1, read as the reverse complement.
CACGCCTGTCGAATGGTCGGCCGTCGCGGATCGGGATCTTCATCGTCTCGAAGTATTCAGGACTGACGATCCGCATAGAGGCCGTCGGCATCGATGCAGAGTCCGGCTCCGCCTGACCTTCGTGACGGAAGCCGGTGATGGCGTTGAGATCGCTCGTGAAGGGAAGGCCCATCGCCACCGCCGCTGACTGAACACCGGGTTCCGCCTCCAGTCGCGAGAGCAGCGCCGACACGAACCCTCGCGAACTCGCGGAATCTGCATATCTGGCGGCCGGCAACGACACGCTGAACGTCGTGACGCCTTCGGATTCGAAGCCCGGCTCGACGTGCTGGACCTGAACGTAGCTGCGAATGAGCAAGCCGGCCCCCACCAACAGCATCGCCGCGCCCGCCAACTCCGAGACGACGAGGACCTGTCGAGCGCGCGTTCCGCTCGCGCCCACGGCCCCACGGTTACTCAACGCGAACCGTTCACTGGACCGTCGGGATACCGCCAACGCCGGTGTCAGCCCACACGCGATGCTCGTGACGAGTGTCATCGCGAAGCCGAAGGCCAGGACGTGCATGTCGACGGACAGTTCCGGCAGGCGCGGGATCGACGTCGGCCCGAGCAGCACCAGTGCACGCACGAAACAGAAGGCGACACCTGCACCCGCCGCTCCTCCGAGCGCCCCCAGGACGAGGCTCTCTGTCAGCAACTGCGCAATCAGCTGGCGCCGACTCGCGCCGAGAGCAGCCCGCACGGCCACCTCGCGGCTGCGAGTCTGCCCACGCGCGAGCAGCAGATTCGCGACGTTCGCACAGGCGATGAGCAGCACGAGCGTGACGGAGCCGAAAAGGGTCACGAGCGTGGGGCGAATGCCACCAACAATCCGCTCCTGCAGCGGCGTGGCCATCAGCGTCGCGTCCTTTTCTGTTTGGGGAAATTCCGTGGCCAGACGATCGGCCACCGTTTGCAGCGCGGTTGTCGCCTGGCCGGGCGACACGGTGTCCTTCAAGCGGGCCAATACCTGCACCCACTGGGCGCCGCGTGCCGCGGGCGCGAGGTCATGCGGCGTGAAGATAAGCGGCTGCCAGAACTCTGCAGCGGCCGGAAACTTCAGGGCGGCCGGAGCGACCCCCACAATCGTCACGGCATGGCCGTCGAGCGTCGTCGTCGAGTTGACGATGTCCGGACGACCCCCGAATCGACGTCTCCA
>DATAEK010000132.1:0-14591 GCA_036258055.1 Vicinamibacterales bacterium | reverse complement strand
TCGCGCGCGGAGATGAACATCCCGCCGCCCCAGTGCCCGCCTCCGGTCATGGACTGCATCTTCTGTCCGTCGATATCAACCCATGCGTTGTCGTACCCGTACCACCGCCACGTCGCCGACGCGCCGATCGGATCCATGATTTCTTCGCGCAGCACCTGCGGCAGCGGTTTCCGCATGACGTGGAGGGCGGCGAGCGCGAGGACGTTCACGCGCACGTCGTTGTACTTGTAGTGCGTGCCCGGATCGTAGAGTTTGCGGTTCGGCCAGTCCGCCGGTGTCTGACCCTCCGGTCGATCCGCCCAGTCCGGCTTGCCCCACAGCGTGCCCTGCCAGTCGCTGGTCTGCCGCAGCAGGTGTTCCCATGTGATGGGTTGATTGTGCGGCGCGTCGAAGAGTCCGGTCCCCGGCACGTACTCCCGCACGCGATCGTTGACGTCTTTGATCAAGCCCTTCTGCCAGGCCAGGCCTACGACTGTCGAGAGAAAGCTCTTCGTGACGCTGAACGTCATGTCTACTTTCGTCGTCTCTCCCCACTCGGCGACGATGTAGCCGTGACGAAGAATCAGGCCGTTCAGCGCGGCGCGAGGTTGGACAGGCCCGATCGGCGTATCGAACGGCTCACGGCCGAACGTCGTCGCCAGATCGACCGCGAGGTCCTTGGTCGCTGGATTCTCGCTCGCGATCGCGAGTTTGATCGCGGCATCCAGCTTGGCCGGGTCCATGCCGGCCTGATCGGGCCGCCGCGTCTGCCATTCGAAGCGATCGGGAAAATACGGCGCCGAGGATTGCTCTGGCGCCGGGGCACCCGCGAGCGCGACCGCGGTAAGAAGACAGGCTCCGGTCACGATCCGGAGACGCAACGTCACTGACGTGTGGCGAATCACGGCGGCGATTATGGCACGACCCTGTGCCTCGTTTTCGGTATCCTGAGCCGGGCGTATCGAAGAGGAGACCGAGCTTCTGGCATCGGCAACTGGTGGAGATCAGGCATGGACGTGAAACGGAGCCTTACCGCAGTCGCGATTGTCGTGTTGGGCCTGATCGCGGTCGCTGGCGCGCGTCAGAACACGACCGTCGCTGTTCCAGCGCCTGTCGGCACACGTACCGAGCTCGGGCTTCAGGGCTTCGCGAAGGTCCTCTGTTCGGCGGTCTTCATTTCGGAGCGCGACCCCGCCGAAGCCGCGAAAAACAGCGCCTATTGGTTCATGCCAGCCGACGAACAGGACAAGGTGACGTGGACGATCGACCGTGATCGCAAGATCGCGCGCGCGACCCTTGGTACGATGACGCGCGAGGCAGTGTTTCACGGCGATCAGGGTTGCGTCATTCAGCTGACTGGAACCAACGGCCTTCACTTCAAACCCGTCGTGGTGAAAACGGCGCTCGCGGACGGATCGGCGGTTCCCTGGCCGATGGGCGACCGTCCGGACAACGAGCCGGCGCCCGCGGGCATCGACAGAGGAAAGCTCGACGCCGCCGTGAACTTGGCGTTCTCCGACCCGTCGGCCCTGACCGCCGCTTTCCTCGTTGTCTACAAAGGGCGCATCGTCGCCGAACGCTACCTGCCGGGGATCACCAAAGACACCCAGCTCGAAAGCTGGTCGATGGGAAAGAGCATCACCTCGACGCTGTTCGCACTGCTCGTGAAGGACGGTACCTACTCGCTCGAACAGCCGGCGCCGGTAATGGCGTGGCGTGCGCCGGATGATCCGCGTTCGAAGATCAGAAACATCGATCTCCTGCGCATGAGCGGTGGCCTGCGCTTTCTCGCGGAACAGGATCCGGACTATTCGCCCGACAAAGGCTACGCGGATCATTTCTACATCTACACCGGCGCCGTCGACGTGTTCGAGTACTCGATCAATCGGCCGCTGCAGTTTCCTCCGAACACAGAAGGGCGGTACCGAAACTGCGATCCGCTGACGATTGGATACCTGATCAAGCAGGCTGTGCAAAAGCGAGGCGAAGAGTATCTGACGTGGCCTCAGCGCGCGCTCTTCGATCGCATTGGCATCCGGCGTCAGGTACTGGAGACGGACCCGTACGGAAACTTCATCCTGACGGGATACGACTACGGCACCGCTCGCAACTGGGCGCGGATTGGATTGCTGTATCTGCAGGACGGCGTGTGGCAGGGCACCCGGATTCTGCCCGAGGGCTGGGCGAAATTCGTGAGCACACCCGCACCGGCGTGGAAGCGGCCGGTCTACGGCGGGCTGTTCTGGATCAACGGCGACGGGGCGTGGAACCTGCCGCGCGATGCCTACTTCGCCGCCGGCGCGGGCGGGCAGAACACGTGGATCGTCCCTTCGCATGACCTGGTGATCGTTCGAATGGGCCACATGCGCGGGCAGGGTCCGGCACGGCGTTCGACCAATGCGGCGCTGCAGGCCGTGATGGAGGCGGTTGGGGGCGCGCAGAACTAGGCAGAAGTGGGACGCCACGGGATCACCGCACGTGTATCGCGATCGACACATCTCTTCAACCAGCGCGTGTTCGCGTATCATGCTAATCAGGCGTTCGTTTCAGCGGACGCACGCGTAACACTCCACACACGAGCGAGTTCACGGCACGCTGCGACCGATCCGAGTCAAGCGACTCGACATGGTTGCTGCCTGCCAGGCGCAACGCCAGCGTGATTCCCCAGCGACGCCGGCGACACCGAAATTTCATCAGCGCATCGACAAGCTGCGATGCGCAACCGCTCGTGCATCGGCACTCGAGGTGAGCGATGAACTGTCAGAACTGCGGGCACGACAATAGCAGCTGGGCAAAAACGTGCGCGCACTGCGGACAGACAATCGAACGGCATGCGGCTGCCGGGGTTCCGGCGCCTTCGAACGATGCCGCGCCAAGCGCGGCGCCCCTCCCGGCGAACGATCTCCAACTCGAACGCGCGGAGTTCGACAACCCGGCGCAAGCCAGTACCTGCGCAGGCTGTGGCACTCTCCTCACCGGCCAGTACTATCAAGTCAACGATAAGAGCGTATGTCCGCGGTGCTGCGAACAGGTACGCGCCTCGTACGCCGCGGGCTCGCCGGTCACGCGCGCCCTGGTGGCGATAGGCGCCGGCATCGCGGCGGCGATCGGTGGCTCGATTCTCTACTACGCGATTCTTGCGATGACCGGCTACGAGTTCGGACTCATCGCGATTGTCGTCGGCTACGGCGTGGGCCGCGCCGTGAACTGGGGATCGGGTGCCCGGGGCGGGCGCTTCTATCAAGCCGTGGCAATCGCCCTGACGTATCTCGCGATCGTCAGTGCCTATGTGCCGCTCGTGGTCTCGGAGATCCGGAAGGCTGACGAGACCCCGCAGACCGCGACCGATTCGGGGAATGTCGCCACAGCAACCCCGGTCGGCCAGTCCGCGGCCGCCGCACCTGAAAATCCGGCGGACGGTGCGTCAGCCACCGAGATGAACCCCTTCGCGGCCGTCGCGATTCTGCTCGGTATCCTGCTGGCCATGCCGTTTCTCGGCGGCATCGAGAACATCATGGGCCTGGTGATCATCGGCATCGGCCTCTACGAAGCCTGGAAGTTGAATCGACCCCGGGTGCTCGAGATCACCGGTCCGCACACGATTTCCATGGTCGCTCCCGCCGGCATGCCAGGATGACGGTTGCGCTGCGTGTGTCCGACGCGTTCCCCTCGTCGTGCGAAGACTGCGGTACCGAGATCAGCACGAACGTCCTGGTGTGCCCCCGGTGTCACCGGTTCGCGCATGCGCGGACGCTCGCGGCGCTGAGAGACACCGCGAAGGACGCCGCGGCCCGCGGCGACCGTTCCGCTGAACTCGACGCGTGGCACTCGGCGATGCGCCTCGTCCCGGCGACGTCACGTCAGCACGCGGCCATCACCGCGAAAATTGACGCGCTCGAGGCACAAGCCGCGGCCTTTCCCGAAGCCCCTTCGGGTCCACCGACGACTGGTCGATGGAAATGGCTCAGCGGACTGGGCGCGCTTGGCGCCGTCATCTGGAAGCTCAAGTTCCTCGTCATCGCGCTCCTCGGCAAGGGCAAGCTGCTCCTACTCGGGCTGACGAAGGCGAGCACGTTCCTCTCCATGCTGCTGGCGTTCGGCGTCTATTGGACAGCATGGGGCATGTGGTTCGCACTCGGGCTCGTGCTCTCGATCTACGTGCACGAGATGGGTCACGTCGCCGCGCTGCGCCGATTCGGGCTACAGGCCACCGCGCCGATGTTCGTGCCCGGCCTCGGCGCGTTCATCCGGCTGCGAGGCCGTCAGCTCTCTCCGTATCAGAACGCACGCGTGGGCCTCGCGGGTCCGATCTGGGGGCTCGCCGCTGCGGTCGCGGCGCTGGCGGTCGGCCGGTTCGGCGGCGGTCCGATGTGGATCGCCATCGCACACACCGGCGCGTGGTTGAACCTGTTCAACCTGATGCCGGTGTGGCAATTGGATGGCAGCCGCGGCTTCGCGGCGCTCACGAAGATTCAGCGGATTGTGGTCGCCGCAGCGTTCGCAGTCGCATGGGCCATTACCCACGACGGTCTTGTCTTGCTGTTGCTCCTTGTCGCCGCCGCGCGCGTCGTCGATGCTCACGCACCGGCGACGCCGGACCAGGGCGCGCTTACGCAATTCGTCGCGCTTGTGCTCGCGCTCGCAGTCGTGTTTCGGATCGCGGCTGTCCCGAGCTAGTGTCCCGGCCGCGTAATTCGTGACATAAGTCCCGGGCGCGGCGCCCGGATCGCAAGGCGCGAGGAGCGCGCAAATCGGGAATTTGTAAGCGACGAGCAACGCCGCGAGGCGGGATGCCTCGCCCGGGAATTATGTTGCGAATCACGCGGCCGGGGCACTAGAGACCGGGCGACACCGCTGCGGACAGCCTCCGGGGGGGCGCCGAGCGCGATCGTGGTAGCCTCGCGGTCAGCCGCATGACTCCCCACTCCGACCCGATGTCCGCATGTTCGTAATGCGTCGACCGTCATCGCAGGATATCGAACGATTCCTGACGGCGTCGCGCTCTCTGCCACTCTCGTACGACCCCGTCGGCATCGCCACGCAGAATCCTCCAGGGTTCCGGATCGACGAGCACTCGGCAATTGTAGGGTACGGTGATGCTGCATTCGAACGTGCGAAAGCGGCGCTGACCAGATGGAAGCACTTCGAGCTGGGATGGGTGGAGTTGTTTCCGAAGAACGCCCCAATCGGTCCCGGGTCGGTCGTCGTGGTGCTCGTATCCCATCTGGGCTTCTGGTCGCTGAACGGGTGTCGCGTTGTGTACGCGATCGGCGCGGACCAGAGAGAGTTCGGATTCGCGTACGGGACGCTCTCCAATCACGCGAAGGCCGGCGAGGAGGTCTTCAAGGTATCCGTGAATACGGAGACCGGAGCCGTGGCATATTCGATTCGTGCGGCGTCGCGACCCCGCGCCGCGCTCGCGCAGCTTGGCTATCCGCTGACCCGCGCTCTGCAGGCCCGTTTCCGGCACGACTCCGCGCGCGCAGTCGCCAGAGCGATCTGTGGCTGACGACCCATTGGCACGAGCGACAGACGCGCCTCGTCTAGTCTCTTGTTGCTCGTCGCGCTGATTGTTCACGGGCCCGTGCTGGTCGGACTCTTGCTCGTGACCGGGGCTCTGAGGCGATAATCTGCCGCGATCGAGTTGTTCTGCTCAGCTCGTAGTTTCAGACTGCGTCACTGGAGAATGGTAGCGTTCGTGAAGGCGCCAGCCAGCTTCGAAACACGCCGCCTTCTGATCAGGCGTCCGCGACAAGACGATGCAGTCGCGATCTTCGAGCGGTATGCGAGTGATCCGGAAGTCACGCGTTACGTGGGCTGGCCACGGCATCTGTCGGTGGACACGACGAAGGCGTTTGTTGCATTGAGCGACGACGAGTGGGAGCGGTGGCCGGCGGGACCTTACCTGGTGCTGTTGCGCGATGATCACCGCTTGCTCGGCGGCACGGGTCTTGGCTTCGAGGCGCCCCATCGTGCCTCAACGGGCTACGTCCTCGCGCGTGATGCCTGGGGACACGGGTACGCGACCGAGGCGCTCCAGGCGATGGTCGACATCGCCCCGGGTCTCGGCGTCCGGCGCCTCTACGCCATTTGTCACGCGCTGCACAGCGCATCAGCGCATGTGCTCGAGAAGTGCCGGTTCGAACGCGAGGGCATCCTGCGGCGATATCTCGAATTCCCCAACCTGACGCCTCCTGAATGGGCTGACGTCCTGTGCTACTCGAGAATTTTCGAACCCTGACCTGACCTGTTTATCTCCTGGTCTAGACGTTCCCACGGTTGCCCGGCTTGACCCCGGAAACCGATATACGATTGGCGCTTCGGTTCCGTGCACCGAGGTGAACGATGGCATTGGGACATGGGCCTTGTTGCGTCATCGCAGCGCCAACTTCATCTGCCTCAACCAAGGTAAGGGACGGTTCGGCAACGACTGCATCGCGTTCTCGCATGAATCGGCGACCACCATCACCCCGGCGGATTTCAATCACGACGGCATCATCGACCTGGCCGTGCCCCACCGCGATGGTGGCCAGAGCTACGTGCACATGAACGACGTCGTCTACTTCGGGTCGGCACCGGACGGCGCCAGGCGCCGTTGATGCGCACAGGTGATATGACCGAAGACGACGCGCAGCGTTCGTGGCATTTCCAGCAGCTTCGACAGAGCCTCCATGCGCTCGCGAACGCCGCCCCCAACCAGCCGGCGCTCTTTCCTGACGCCGTCGCGAGCGCGGACGATCTCGCCTTCGGCTACGACCATTGGAGCACGCTCGTGCGCGGAGCGTACGGCGCGGACTTCACGAGAGAGCAGGCCGACGCGCTCGACGCCATCGATCGGAAGCTCACGACGATGTCGAGCGACGGCGCGGAGTTCGACGTGGATGTCTGGACCGACGCGGCCCTGTCGACGAGCGAGCACTGGACCGATCTCCGGCAACTGGCCTCGCTTGCGCTGGATGTGTTTGGATGGAGTGACTAACAAACGTGAACGCTGAACTCGTGCAACGATGGGTTCCGCTGGCGTCGCCGCGCTGATTGCGCAGGTCGTCTTTCTCGTTGTGCTGAGTGTCGGGTGGAGCGAGCTGGGCCCGAGGCGCGGTGCGGTTTTCATTGCACTCTGGCTGCTGGGGGTTGTCGGTCGTGACTACATCCCGTACGGCGCCGATCTGTTTGGACCGTACGTGGCGCTGCTCGACATCGTGCTGGTCTTCATCGTCTTCAAGGGTGACGTCAGGCTGAGATGAAAACGGTGGTAGTCGATAGTCGGGAGTCGACAGTCGGAAGCAGGCAGTTGGGGTCGGCAACCAGTGGCCAGCGGACAGGCGCCGGCGGCCCACGCCGAGCGCAACGTGCGCAACGCGAGAGCGAGCGGGGGTGGGTTCCAGCGAGCGCGAAGAAAGCGCCTGCGGCCCACGCCGAGCGCAATTGCGCGAGGCGTGAGCGAGCGGGGGTGGGGCCCCGCGAGCGCTTATAAATGCGGACAGCAACGTCATGAAACAGGTTGCCATCGCGGCCTTCACCGTGCTCGCCACGACGATCTTTGCGCAGGACGCGAGCGTGCCGCCGCTGCCGCCTCCGGGACGACTCATCGACGTCGGCGGCTGGCGTCTGCATCTGAACTGCACCGGTAAGGCGGTACCGTCACAACCGACGGTCATCCTCGAGGCCGGTGTCGGAGACTTCTCCGTCGAATGGAGTCTGGTTCAGCCCGGCGTGTCGGCGTACGCGCGCGTGTGCGCGTACGATCGTGCGGGAGACGGGTGGAGCGATCTTGGCCCGCATCCACGCACGTTCCATCAGATCGTGTACGAGCTGCACACGCTGCTCGAGAAGGCGGGCGAACAGCCGCCCTACGTGCTGGTCGGGCATTCCTACGGTGGCTGGCTGGTGCGGCTCTACGGGTTCACGTACCCGGCAGATGTCGTGGGGATGGTGCTCGTCGAGGCGGGCGCCGACGATCCGCTGCGCATGATGCCCAACGGCAAAGTTGTTCACGCATCGGAACTCCCCGCCGGCAAGACTGTTCCTCCCGTGCAGACGTCGCAGCCGCTGCGGGAGAGCGACATTCCGCCGGCGGCGCTGGCGCAAATCAAGGCCGGCCTCGAGAAGGCGAGCCTCACGGCGAACGAACCGCCGCGCGACAAGCTGCCCGCCGACGCGCAGCGCATGAGGACGTGGGCGCTCGGGCAAGTGAAGCACGTCGCCGCGGCGGTGAATCCATTCGAGAACGAGGAGCTCGCCGGGCTCCGTGCCGAGCGCACGAAAACCCAATACCCACTCGGCGACATGCCGCTCGTCGTGATTACGAGAGGCATCTCTGAAGAAACCGGCCCGGACAGCAAGGCCAACGAAGAAGAACATCGAAAGGACCACGCATCGGTGGCCACGATGTCACGTCAGGGCAAGCTGATCGTCGCCACGAAGAGCGGGCATCACGTGCAACTCGACGAGCCCGCGCTCGTGGTGACGACCATTCAGCAGGTCGTCATCGCGTCACGCAAATAGAAAATGGGCCATGGCCCATGGCCCATGGCCCATTTCCCATTTCCCATTTCCCATCCCATTTACCCTTTACCATTTACCATTTACCATCCGCGCCAGCGGTAGTCGTCTGCGTCCGCGCGGGCGCGCGCCCGGCGCCGAGATCGTTCCAGTTCAAGATGGCATTGAACCCGAGGAAGAAGTTGCCCTGCGTCTGCCAGCGCCAGAACGGACGGTTCGCGAACATCACGACGTGACCTTTGCCAATCGGCGCGTCGACCGCCACGGCGCGGCCGGAGAGCGCATCCCCGCCGACGAGCAGCCCTGACAGCAGCATGTCGTTCGGATCGTTCGGGAACTGGAGCAATACACGCGGCGCGGTCGCGGGATCGCCGCCGCCGAAGCCGCCACGGCCGGCGCCGAATCCGCGCCCGCCACCTTGTGGTCCGGTGCCTTCCGGCGCTTCACCGCCCGCGGCCGCCGGAGCTGCGCCGCGGCCGCCTCCGCCGCCGCCGCGACCACCACGTCCTCCGCGCCCGGCGCCCGCGTTGTCAGCTGCTGGCGCCGCGGCCGGGGCATCGAGCGTCGCGAGCCTCGGCGGCACGGCATTCGGCTGCATGTTTGGAATGCCCGGCAGGTTGGGACCGCCGCGCGCGCCGCCGAAGCCTCCGCCGCCAAGGCCGATACGCATCACCGGCGCCTGATTGAAGTAGACCGCGAGCGCGTTCTGGTCGTAGCCGTAGAGCACGGGGCTGGTGCGATCGCCGACGAGCGCCTTGAGTACGGAGCCGCGGACGTAGAGACCCTCCGGCTGCTCCACGCTGATGCCCGGGGTGAGGTTGTACTCGGGGAACACCGTGGACGTCGCGCCCTCTGTGATCAACACACCGCCGTCCTGCACGAACTTGTAGAGCTCCATCAGGCCTTCGACGCCGATGCTGCCGCGCATGTCGTCGGTCGAATCGACGGATCCGACGTTCGGCGTGAGCTCCGACTTCTGATACGGGCGCGGCTCGTTCCCCTGAACGCCGCCGGTGATGAGGGCGCTCCCGCCCGCTCCGGCGTGCGGGAACACGATGACGTCGTACTTCGCGCGGAGGTTGCCCTCGCGCAGCTTCGGCGCCGCGAAGTAGGTGTACGGCACCTTGAAATTGTCGAACGCCAGCCGGACCCAGCCTTCGTCCTGGGTGCTGGTCCAGGTGTGCACGTATCCGATGCGCGGCACGTCGAGATCGTGCACCGGCACGTTGGGCACCGCGTCCACGGCCCACGCCGACAATCCGAGCTCTTTGATCGACGGTTCGAGCGCCGCGCGGTTCGCGTCCTGGATGATGAACGCACCCGGACCGAACGTGTGGCCGCCGGCCTCGAACTCGCGCTCGGCCGCGGACATCTTCACGTCCTTGTTCTGGAACCGGAACGTCACGAGCGTGTTGTCGGCGTTGTGATCCACGATGACCACGCGGCCGTTGCCGGCGATGGTGCCGGCAATCTTGAAGTCGGCGGCCGCGAGGGTCATCGGTTTGTCGAGAATCGCTTTGTCCGCGATCGGAACCGCCGTCAGGCCACGCACCAGCGGAATCGCCCAGCCCGTGTCGTCGTACGGTCGCGGGTTCTCCGGTGCGTAGAACTGCACGCCGAGCAACGTCTCGCAGATGGCGTTGTACGGCTGATCCATCCGCACCACGTAGTCTCCCGCTGCGACCTGGACCGTGCCGATCGAAAACGGCGCGGTCGCGGTGTGGACTTCGGCTCCCTCGCGCCGGATCAGGTTCATCAGCTCCGCGGCTTCGACCTTGCGGCGCTGCGCTGCCGGGATCACGTACGCGAACGGCGCCTTCGTCTGGCCGCGCTCGATCGTGTGTTTGTTCTTCAGGTAGTAGTTCTCGAGGAACGTCTCCCTGTTCTTCGCGACGTGATGCATCGCGATGAGGAGCGCGCTCTGCTGCATGTTCACGTTGTTCCTCGGACCCCAGTTCATGTCGGGCGGCGTTGGATTTGGACGATACCATTCGCGGCTCTGCGTCACCGGCAGCGGCCGGTTCTGGGCACCGCCGAAGCTCTGGGTCTCGTAGAAGCGGCCGATCGAATTGTGGGTCACGCCAATCCAGAACATGTAGTTGGGAACCCACCCGTCGTAGTAGTTGTAGGTCCACACACCGGGCACGTTGCGCTTCGTCATCTCCATGATCTCGGTCTGCGCGAGCAGCCACCACTCGTTGACCTGGATGGGATCGACGATCGCGTTGTACGGACCGGTGCCCGTGGACGTGTACAGGAGCGTGACCGACTCGTGAAGGTCGTGCCACACCGTCGGGTGCCAGTCGAGGAACGTCTTCAGCATCACCTGCGTCAGGCGGAGGCCGACGCCGATGCCGTCACGGTTGTTGTCGTGCTGCACGTACTTGCCCCAGTAGACCATCGACGGCGACGGCTTCCCGGCCTGCTGCGCGCGGAAGTTGTCGACCTGCTTCTCGCGGCCGTCGACCTCGCTCGCCGGCGTGAACACGACGATCACGTTGTTGCGGATCGTCTGGATGAACGGCGTCTCCTCGACCGCAAGCCGGTAGGCCAGCTCCATCAGCATCTCCGGACTGCCGGTCTCGGGTGAATGGATGCTGCCGGAGGCGAAGTAGATCGGCTTGCCCGTCGCGATCAATTGCTTCGCTTGTGCGTCGGAGAGCTTCCGCGGATCGGTGAGCTGCGCGGTGATCTGCTTGTACTTGTCGAGCTGCCTGATCGTTGCTTCGTCGGCCACTGCGATGGCGACCATGTCGCGGCCCTCGTCAGTGACGCCGATCTTGAACATCGTCACCCGCTCCGACGCCTTGTCGAGCGCGTCGAGATAGCGCGCGATGTCCTTGTAGTACGTCATGTGGCCAGGCTCGCCAGGGATGTATCCGAGGAACTTCAGCGGCGACGGCACCTTGTCGGAGGCCGGCAGGTGATCGACGAGCTCGGTCATGATCCGGGGATCCGCGGTGGCAGCCTTGATCTTCGCGGTGTAGTCGGCGTCGAGCTTCTGCGGCGCCGCGGCCTTGCCATTCGACTGCGCGAGCACGCCGGTCGAGCCCGCGCCAGCCAGCGCCACGGTGCACGCGAGCGCGCAGGTGAGGCGGATGATCTGCAGCCGGGACGCTCGTGGCCAGGCCGAGGCGCGGACTCGCCGAAGCCACGCGAGCAGGAGCGGGACACCGCGAGCCTGATGTAGAGCCGGGAAATGCATCTCGTCCTCCAAAAAGAGCACACGGCGCGCAGGAATAGCCGCGCCAGAAAGAAAGAATGAAGAGAAAGTATCACGAAACCGCGTGCCCTATACTCTGACGAGACGCTGCTGTTCGAGGCTTTACCCATGCTCAAGAAAGTCGTCGCCGGTGCGGTGATCCTGATCGTCGTCGCGATGGTGACCGTATTCCTGATCGCGCGGCACATGCTCGGATCCGAGAACGTACGCGCGACGCTGGAGCACGAGCTGTCCGCGCGCCTGGGTCAGCCCGTGACGATCGCTGAAGCCAACGCCTCGATCTTTCCACGCGTCACGCTGCACTTGCGTGACGTCGCCATCGGCCGCCCCGTTGCCGCCACGCTGAAAGACGTGCAGATCGCCACTGGTCTCCGTCCACTGCTGTCGAAGCGGGTTGAAGACGCAGAAGTCACGCTGGCTGACAGCCGGCTGGTCCTGCCGCTGCCCTTCTCACTCCTCAGCGCTGCCGCCGCTCCTGGCTCCGCACCTCCGGCGCCTGCGTCCGCGTCGGGTGGCGGCATCACGATCGTCTCGGTCCGCGTGCTCGCGCTGAAGAACGTCGAATTCGTCGTCGGCAAGCACTCGCTGCGATTCGACATGTCGTCGTCTCTGGAGGGCGATCGGCTCGACGTGAAGTCTTTGAACGCGAAATCCGACGTCACCCGTGTCGACGCGAAAGGCACGCTGACGAGCATCGCGCGGCTGGAAGGCGCGCTCGACGTCAAGGGCGATCCGCTCGATCTGGACGAGCTGCTGGCGATCACCTCCGGCCTGGCTGAAACCGGCGTCGCGGGTCGAGCGGCCAAGTCATCCTCGGGTTTGGTGCCGATGAAGATCGCGATCAAGCTCACGGCGCCAAAGGGACGGTTCGCCGGTTACGCCTTCACTGATCTTTCGACGTCACTCAGCGTGGTCCAGAACCGCATTACGCTTGATCCGCTGGCGTTCCGGATGTTCGGCGGACGGTATCAGGGAAGGCTGGACGCGAACACCGCGGGCAGCACTCCCGCGCTCGCGCTGAACGGGCAAGTCGAGGGCATCGACGTGGCGGAGCTCGCCAAGGTGGCCGGCTCGGCAGGGAGCATCACCGGGAAGCTGAGCGGCAGAGTGACGTTGACCGGGCAAGGCGCCGACTCGGACGCTGTCCTCCGCACGGCGCGAGGCTCTGCAGTCGCCACGATCGTCGATGGCAAGATTCCCGGCCTCGACATGGTGAGGACGATCGTGCTGGCATTCGGCAAGCCGAACGGTGCGCCGCCCGCCGGATCCGGATCGACGTTCTCCCGGCTGGGTGGCACGTTCGCGATTCAGAACGGCATCATCAGGTCCGACGATCTCCGCCTCGCCTCGCGCGACTTCGATCTCGGTGGACGCGGCACCATGACCCTTGCCAGCAGCCGCGTCGACGCGGCGGCCAACGTGACGCTTTCGGAAGAATTGACGTCGCAGTCAGGGACTGATCTTCGACGCTACGCTGCACAGGACGGACGCGTCGTGGTTCCCGCGATCATCGGCGGAACCCTACAGCAACCCAGTGTCTCGCTGAACGTCGCGGCTGCGATGCAGCGCGCTTTTCAGAACGAGCTGCAGCGCCGGGCCAACGACCTTCTGGGAGGGTTGTTCAAGAAAAAGAAGCAGTAGCACGCTTGACGGCGGGCGTGAGCCTGAGACATGCTCACGCACATTCGGCGTTCGGACCATGAAGATCGCCGCGACGTCCACCTCTCGCCTTTCGATCCGCAAACATCCCTCATTACCCACAACTGCTCCCCCAATTGCTGAGGAGGCCGGAGATGCGAAGGCAACTGCGCCGCCACGGTCGATTCGTGCTCGGATTTGCCCTGCCCCTGATGATGCTGGTCTCAGCTGCTGTGGTGTACGTCGCGTCGGTTGACAAGCTCGGACCTTCAAGTTTCCGTCTCGTGCCTCGCGAGGAAGGTGAGTCGGGGAAAGCCGGCTCGCCGCTCATGTCGAGGTCCGCGCGCGCGATGCCGGACTCCAGAATCGAAGGGGATCGCATGGGTTACCCTGACGATCACCTGTCACGCCTCGCGTATCCGGCCGACGACGTGCGGCTGGAATGGATTGCAGATGCCCGCAACGCCTTCGGCGAGCTCGCCCAATCATCCGCGGCCGAAGTTGCCAACGGCATCGCCAGTTGGACTTCGCTCGGACCCGAGAGCGCGGTCTACCAGGAGACCCAGTTCCGACGTTTCTACTACAACCCCTCACGCTATGTGTCCTCGGGTCGCGTGACGGCGCTGGCGATCGCGCCGCGGTGCACCGTCAACGATTGCCGCCTGTGGGTGGCCGCCGCAGGCGGAGGCATCTGGCGGACCGACAAGGCCCTGAGCCCCTCACCCAAGTGGGATTACCTCACGGCGAACATTCCGCACAACGCCATCGGCGCCATCACCATCGATCCCCACGATGCGACGGGCAACACCATCTGGGTTGGCACAGGCGAACCCAACAGCTCGGGGGACTCGGCCGCGGGCGTCGGCCTGCTCCGATCGACCGATGGCGGCGATACGTGGAGCGCGCCGCTCGGCTCTGCGTCGTTTGCCGGCCGCGCGATCAGCTCGATCGTCATCAACCCCGTGAATACACAGATCATGTACGTCGGGACGACGCGCGGCGTCCGCGGCATTGCCGCGACGACGGGAGGCGCCGCATCGCTGATTCCAGGCGCAGCGTTGTGGGGCCTCTATAAGTCCACCGACGGGGGAACGACCTGGACGTACGTGCACAACGGCGCGGCCGCGGTCTGCACGTCGCCTCCGATCGTGCCGACGCCGCTCGGCAACCTGCCGCTCGACTCGGCCATCGCCAACGGGTTCACGGCCTGCTCGCCGCGCGGCGTGCACGACGTCGCGCTCGATCCGCT
>DATAEK010000126.1:0-5166 GCA_036258055.1 Vicinamibacterales bacterium | reverse complement strand
GGATGGGGAGTTCGTCGTGTGCCGCGGGTTTCCAACGCCCGACAGCGAGCATCCCGCCCGGGTTCTTGTCGTGACCCCGCGCGCGGAGCACCCGCGTGCCGACTGTCTTCAAATGCTGGAACACGAGCATGCGCTGCGGTTCGATCTGGATGCAGACTGGGCCGTTCGGCCGGTCGCGCTCGTCCACCACCGTGGCCGCATGTGTCTTGTCCTCGACGACCCCGGCGGCGAGCTGCTGACGAGAAGACTGGGACCGCAGCCCATGGAGCTGGGCCTGTTCCTGCGGCTCGGCGTCGGCCTGTCGGCGGCGCTGGGCGCACTCCATCGGCGCGGCATCATCCACAAAGACCTCACGCCGGGTCATGTTCTGATCGACGAGGGAACGGGCCGTGTTTGGCTGACCGGGTTTCGCAGTGCGTCCCGCCTGCAGCGCGAGCGCCAGACGCCGGAGCCGCCCGAGGTGATTCGGGGGACGTTGCCCTACATTGCGCCGGAACAGACCGGGCGCTTGAACCGGTCGATCGATTCGCGCACGGATCTCTACGCCCTCGGCGTCATACTCTACGAAGTCCTGACGGGAGCGCTGCCGTTCACCGCGTCCGACCCGATGGAATGGGTGCACTGCCACCTCGCTCGGCAGCCGGTCCCGCCGTCCGACCGCGTCGCAAATGTCCCACCGGCGGTGTCCGCGATCGTCGTGCAGCTGCTCGCCAAGGCCGCTGACCAGCGCTATCAGACAGCGACCGGAGTTGAACGCGATCTCCGGCGCTGTCTGACGCAATGGGAGGCCGACCACCGCATCGATGATTTTCCGCTCGGGGAACGCGACACCCCGGACCGACTCTTGATTCCGGAGAAATTATACGGACGGGAGCGCGAGATCGAGATGTTGCTCGCGGCGTTCGATCGTGTCGTGAACACTGGCAGGCCGGAGTTGGTGCTGGTGTCGGGCTACTCCGGTGTCGGCAAATCTTCGGTCGTCAACGAACTGCACAAGGTGCTCGTTCCACCACGGGGCCTGTTCGCATCCGGCAAATTCGATCAATACAAGCGCGACATCCCGTACGCGACGCTCGCGCAGGCATTTCAGAGTCTTGTCCGGCGCCTGCTCGTAAAGAGCGATGCGGAATTGACCGTCTGGCGCGCGGCGTTCGAAGAGGCGCTGGGCCCGAACGCCCAGGTGATGGTGGACCTCGTCCCGGAACTGAAGCTGATTATTGGAGAACAGCCGCCCGCCCCCGATGTCCCGCCCCAGGAGACGCAACGACGATTTCAAGTGGTCTTCGAGCGGTTCATTCGGGTGTTCGCGCGACCGGAGCATCCGCTCGCGCTCTTCGTCGACGATCTGCAGTGGCTCGACACGGCCACACTCGACTTACTCGAAGCGCTGCTGCAGGCAGACATCCGCCATTTGCTGATCATCGGCGCGTATCGCGATAACGAAGTGGGTGCCAACCATCCGCTGATGCGGAAGCTCCCCGCCATCCATGACGCCGGTGCGGTCGTGCACGAGATCGCCCTTACGCCCCTCATACAACCGGACGTGGCGCAACTGGTCGCCGATGCCCTTCACTCCGAGCCGGAGCGTGTTGCCACCCTTGCGCAGCTTGTCTGCGAGAAGACGGCCGGCAATCCATTTTTCACCACGCAGTTCTTGACCGCGCTCGGCGACGAAGGCTTGCTCACCTTCGATCATGCACACGGGCGCTGGTCGTGGGATCTCGACCGCATCCGCGCCAAGCGTTACACCGACAACGTCGCGGACCTGATGTTCGACAGGCTGGCCCGTCTTCCGTCAAACACACAACGCGCTTTACAGTCGTTGGCGTGCCTCGGCCACAGCGCGGAGGTGAGGACGCTTGCGCTGGTGCTTGGAGCGTCGGTCGACCACGTCGACGCCGAGCTCTCGGAAGCGGTCCGTTTCGAATTGGTGGAGCGTCTCGGGGGCTCCTATCGGTTCCTCCATGACCGCGTGCAGGAGGCCGCCAACGCCCTCGTGCCGGAAGGCGAGCGGAGCCGCGAACACCTGCGCATGGGACGCTTGCTCGTTGCGCATACGCCACCGGAGAGGCGCGACGAGACGATCTTCGAGATCGTCAACCAGCTCAATCGCGGCGCGACACTGATCACGTCTCCGGACGAGCGTGAGCAGGTATCACGGTTGAATTTAATCGCCGGCAAACGTGCAAGGGGTTCAGCGGCTTACGCGGCAGCCCAGAACTACTTCGTTTCAGGTGCGGCGCTGCTGCCGGACAACGCCTGGGAGTGCTGCCCCGAGCTCACCTTCGCGCTGGAGTTCGGTCGCGGCGAATGTGAATTCCTCGGCGGCGATCTCCGGTCCGCCGAGGAGCGTTTCTCCCGCGTCGCTGCGCGTACCACCGATCTCGTTGACCAGGCGTCTGTCACGTGCGTACGACTCGCCCTCTACACCGTGCTCCGCCGACGCGACCGTGCGATCGAGATCGGGCTCTCGTACCTCGCCAAGGTCGGGATCGCGTTGTCGGCGCATCCCACCGACCAGGAGGTCGTCGAAGAACACAAACGCCTCTGGCAGCTGCTTGGTGACCGGCCAATCGAATCGCTCGTCGATTTACCTCCCATGCCCGATTCCCGGATGCGCGCCACGATCGAGGTGCTCATCGAGCTCCAAGGGCCGGCCCATTGGACGGATCAGAACCTCGAGCACCTGCTTCGGCTCCGAACCGCGAACTTGAGCATCGAGCATGGCAACAACGACTCGTCGGCTGTCGCCTACGGCTACGTGGGCGCCGTGCTGGGCGCGCGGTTCGGCGAGTACGCGGCGGGCTATCGTTTCGGCCTGCTCGGCCTCAATCTCGTGGACAAGAAGGGCCTCGATCGCGGGAAGATTCGCCTGTACACAAATGTGGGCCGCTTTGTCGTGCCGTGGGCCCGGCACTTGCGCGAGGCTCGCCCCCTCCTCCGCCGAGCGCTGGAGGGCACCGCATCCTGGCGACCGCTCGACTACTACATAATGTGGGTCTACTGCAGCCTGCTGACGCACGATTTCGCCAGCGGCGAGCCGCTGGCTGAGGTCCAGCATGAAGCCGAAGAGGCGCGCCGCAGGCTCACGAAGCGCGATGCCGCGGGTGCGCTGCTCGACTTGATGACGGGACAATGTGGACTGGTTCGCACGCTGAGGGGACTGACACCCGTGTTCGGCTCGTTCGACGACGAAGAGGTCGATGAGCATCGGTTGACGCAGCACCTGGAGAGTAACCCCGATCTCGCGCGGTCGGCATGCTCATATTGGATCCGCAAGCTCCAGGCCTACGTCTACGTAGCCGAGTACGATCGCGCCGCAGCGATGGCGGCCAGGGCACAACCGTTTCTGTGGACGACCACGGCCGACTTCCTCGAAGCGGAGTACCATTTTCATGCTGCACTGGCCCGGGCTGCCGTCGCCGATGCGGCATCCCCGGACGAGCGGCGCGGGCTTCTCGCGCAGGTGGTCGGCCACCACCAGCGGCTTCTCCAATGGACCGGGACGTGTCCCCAAAACTTCGAAAGCCGGGCGGCGCTGGTTGGCGCAGAGGTGGCCCGGCTGGACGGGCGTGAGCTGGAGGCCGAGCGCCTGTACGAACACGCAATCAGCGCAGCCCGCGTGAACAGCTTCATCAATATCGAAGCGCTTGCGAACGAGCTGGCTGGACGTTTCTACCGTGCCCGCGGGTTCACGACGATTGCGAGCGCGTACCTCAAAGAGGCCCGGAACTGCTACCGGGGTTGGGGCGCCGACGGCAAGGTGCGGCAACTCGATCAGCTCTATTCGCACCTGAGCCCAGAAGAACGCGCGGCCAACTCGCACTCGACGATCAGTGAGCACATCGATCATCTGGAGCTCGCAACGGTCCTCAAGGCCCTACAAGCTGTGTCCGGCGAGATCGTGCTCGAACGCGTGGTCGAAACGTTGTCACGCATGGCGATCGAACATGCCGGCGCTGACCGGGGCGTGCTACTGCTCACAAGCGGTGCCGGCCTGCTGATGCTGGCGGAGGCGAGCGTCGACGCCACTGGCGTAAGGGTGCAACTGCGCGAGAGACCGGTTTCTGCGGACGACCTGGCGGAGTCGGTGGTTCAGTACGTGATGCGCACGCAGGACACCGTCATTCTGGATGACGCGGGGACGTCGGACCGGTTCTCGACGGATGTATACATCCGCCGGGCGCACGCACGCTCCATCCTGTGCCTTCCGCTGATGAAGCAGGGCCGGCTGGTAGCCGTGCTCTACCTGGAGAACCATCTGGCGTCCGGTGTATTTACGCCCGCGCGCATCGCCGTGCTGCAGGTGCTCGCGCCGCAGGCGGCGATGTCGCTCGAGAACAGCCGCCTGTATCGTGAGCTCGAGCTGCGCGAAGCGAAGATCCGCCGGCTCGTGGACGCGAACATCGTCGGCGTTGCAATCACAAGGGTCGACAGCACGATCATCGACGCGAACGACGCTGCCCTCGAAATTGTGGGATATACGCATGAGGACGTGCGAGCGGGACGGGTCGGGTGGCGAGAGCTGACGCCGCCTGAATGGCAAGAGCCAAGCAATCGCGCGGTGGCCCAGCTGCAGGCCACCGGGCGCTTCGACGTATTCGAAAAGGAACTGCTCCGGAGGGACGGCAGCCGCGTCCCGGTGCTGGTCGCCGGTGCCGCAGTTGACGATACACGGCAAGAGAGCGTGGTGTTCGTGATCGACCTCACCGAGCGCAAGCGCGCCGAACAGGAGCGCGACAGGTTGCGCCAGCTCCAGGCCGACCTTGCGCACGTCAACCGGATCAGCATGATGGGAGAGCTGACCGCCTCGCTGGCACACGAGCTGAAGCAGCCGATCACGGCGGCGATCACCGACGCCAAGACCACTTTGCGGTGGTTGGGCCGCGACCAGCCCGATGTGGAACGGGCGCGCAGTGCGACGACAAGGGCCGTGAACAATGGCGTGCGTGCCGCCGAGATCATCGACCGTCTTCGCGCCTTCTACAAGAAGGACACTCGACCGCGGCGCGAGGGGATCAACGTGCACGCGGTCGTCCGCGAGATGCTGGTTCTGGTGCGAAGCCAGGCGAGCGAACACGCGGTGTGTTTGCGTACGGATCTCGCCACCGCTGATTGCAAAGTCACAGCCGATCGCGTGCAGCTGCAGCAGGTCTTGATGAACCT
>DATAEK010000120.1:0-1949 GCA_036258055.1 Vicinamibacterales bacterium | reverse complement strand
CTTCAGACTCCAGTGTGATGCTCGCAAGTGGGATTGGTGACGTCAGCCTCTAAGACGTCTCCGGACCTGCCGAGCCCTTCGTCAGCGATTGGGAGATGCGTTCTCTGCTTGAGCTGGCCCCGATTTCTCTGGACACCGATTTGTTCGACCGGAGGTAGATGTGGTGAAGTCCAGCATGAACAGGATCAAGCGAAATGATGTGGCTGATGTGCCTGTGGGGAGCGAGGGCGGGCGGAGCCCGTCCGCGCTGTCCATAGGCCCGAACGGCGCGGGAGCTGGGGTTGCGGCGAGTGGGCCGCTAACGCCGGGTCAGCGCTGGAGCGTGAGCCGCAAGCGGGAGGTGGTGCTTCGCCTGCTGCGGGGCGAGGCCGCCGAGGATCTGTCGCGCGAACTGGGCGTGCCGCTCTACAAACTCGAGCGCTGGCGTCAGAAGGCCGAAGCGGCGCTGGATGGCGCATTGAAGGAACGCGAGACGGATGCGGCGACCGATGAGCTAGCCACGGCCATGCGGCGGATCGGCGAACTGAGCATGGAAGTCGAGTTGCTGCGTTCTCGTATCGAGCGCCCTAGCCCTTTGGTTCACAGGAGGTCGCGGTGATGGCGGCGACGACCTCGCCGACCACCGGCCGCCGCTACGGCGTCGCCCAGGTCTGCAGGATCTGGAACGTGGCGCGGTCGTCGTTCTACGCTGACCGACGCCGGGCCGACACGACGACGCCAGTCCCGGTGCAGCGTCGTGGACCGAAGCCGGCGGTGTCCGACGAGGTCCTGGGGGCGGCGATTCGCGCCGATCTCGCCCGTTCTCCCTGGCACGGCGAGGGACATCGCAAGGTGTGGGCCAGGTTGCGGGTGATGGACGGCATCCGGGTCGCGCGCAAACGGGTGCTGCGGTTGATGCATGAGAACGCCCTGCTGTCGCCGCATCGCGCCCGCACGCGCGACGACACGCGGCACGACCGCCAGATCATCACCGACGCGCCGAACATCATGTGGGCGACCGACGCGACTCAGATCAGCACCGTCCAGGACGGCAAGGTGTGGCTGTTCGGCGTCGTCGAACACTGGAACGCCGAAGCGCTGGGCTGGCACGTCTCCAAGCGCGGCGATCGCTACGCCGCCGTCCAGGCCGTCGGCATGGCGGTGCGCGATGTCTTCGGCCATGTCAGCGCCAGCGCCGCCCGCGGCGTGTCGCTGCGGCATGACCATGGCAGCGCATTCCTCGCTGAACATTTCCATAACCAGATCCGCTTCTGGGGCATGACCCCCAGCTACGCGTTCGTCGGCGAGCCCGAGACGAATGGCGTGATCGAGCGATTCTTTCGCACGCTGAAGGAGCAGATCGTGCATGGCCGAATTTACCAGACCATCGACGAGGTCCGCGCCACCGTCCGCGACTTCGCCGCCCGTTACAACGCCGAGTGGCTGATCGAGAAGAACGGCCTACGCAGTCCCAGCGATGCCAGAGCAGCGTGGCGGCAGCCCGTTATGAGGGCCGCCGCGTAACAGCAATCTTGTGTCCACAGAACCGGGCGCGGTACACGGGCGCATCCGGCGACCGTGCTGTACCTCAGCTACCGCGCCGGCCTTGATGAGGCGGGTCCTGCTAAGGTGTTCGACTTCTCACGCGCGACGTTTGCGGATCGTTGGCAGAAAGGTGAGCGCGAAATGCAGGCCGCCCTACCCACGCTTGCAGCATCAAATGATAATGGGATGGCAGGAACAACGGGCGCCATGGGCACCCGATTACGCGCAATCCAGACTCGCTTAATATCATCGTCCACTCGGATAGGATTAGTCTGCCGGCACTTACTGTGAAATATTCGAGAAAAGCATATTGGCGTCCGTCGCCGACCAGATCCGATTATAAAAACGCGTCCATTCCTGCGCCTTCTGCTCCGGAGCAGCTGGCACCGTCAGACAGGTTGTGCAGGCGATAGTACGGGTCCGGC
>DATAEK010000118.1:0-86840 GCA_036258055.1 Vicinamibacterales bacterium | reverse complement strand
TTCAACGACGAGTGGCACGGCACGACCAGCAACCCGTCGAACTTCATGCGCACGCAGCTCTACCTCCGCTACTGGTTCGACAAGTGGAAGCGGGGCGGCGATCGCAAGACGACGACGATGGCGGAGCCGGGCCGCTGAGTCACCCGGCCCGATGGCAGATGGGCCATGGGCCATGGCAATGTTGGCCGTGCGGGACTGTCTGTGAAATAGAAATAGGTGTTGTATCAGCAGCGTCTGCGGCCACAGCCGAGCGCGAACGCGCGAGGCTGTAGCGAGCGGGGGTGGGGCCCCGCGAGCATTAAGAAATGCTGGCGGAGCCCTACCAGATTAAGGGGTTTCATACATGCGGTTGACCGTAGCGATCTTGTCGTTGCTCCTCGTCCCCGTCACTGCCGCCGAACAGGACCACGGCGTCCCATCGAAAGACGGGCTCGTGGTCTGCGTCTCGGCGCCCGCGTGCGACGCCGGCGCGTCGGTGCTCGCGCGCGGGGGCAACGCGGTTGATGCGGCGGTCGCAACGGCCCTCGCGCTCGCCGTCACGCATCCGACCGCCGGCAACATCGGCGGCGGCGGTTTCATGATCGTCCGGTCGGCGTCGGGCGAAGCTGTGGCGTTCGACTACCGCGAGACGGCTCCGCTGACGTCGACGAAGACGATGTACCTTGACGCCCAGGGCAAGGTCGAGCGGAAGCTCACAGAAACAGGCTACAAGGCACCGGGGGTACCGGGGACGGTTCGCGGCCTCGAACTCGCGCACAAGCGTTTCGGTAAGCTGCCATGGAGGGAAACCGTGATGCCGGCGGTCGCGCTCGCCGAGCAGGGTTTCGCGATCTCGGCGAACCTCGCGCATGGATTGAACCGCGAGGTTCAGGGGCGGATGGCGCGCTACCCTGCCTCGGTCGCGGCGTATGGAAAACCGGGCGGTGGCGAGTGGGCGGCCGGCGATCGACTGGTGCTCGGCGATCTGGCCAAGACGCTGCGTGCGATCGCCGACGGCGGCGCCGATGCGTTCTACAAAGGACCGATTGCCGACCTGATTGTTAGCGACATGCAGGCCAACGGCGGCCTCATTTCGAAGGCGGATTTGGCGGCGTATGAGGCCAAAGAGCGTGTGCCGCTTCGCGGCACGTATCGCGGTTTCGACATTGTGTCGATGCCGCCCGTCAGCTCCGGCGGGGTCGCGCTGATCGAGATGCTGAACATCCTCGAGCAGTTCGATCTCAAGGGCAAAGGGCTGCTGACGGCGCCTGCGCTGCACCTGCAGATCGAAGCGATGCGCCGCGCATATCTTGATCGCGCGCGGTACCTCGGTGATCCCGACTTCGTTGACATTCCCGTCGCGCGCCTCACCTCGAAGGAGTACGCGAAGACGCTTGCCGCCGGCATCAGTCTCGACAAGGCGTCCAGCAGTGCCGAACTGGGCAAAGACATCCTCACGGCGACGCAGCCGGCCGAGCCGGACGAGACCACACACTTCAGCGTCATGGACAAGGGCGGGATGGCCGTCGCCAACACCTACACGCTCGAAGGCGGCTACGGCTCACACGTGGTCGTCAAAGGCGCCGGCTTCATCCTCAACAACGAAATGGGGGACTTCAACAAGAAGCCCGGCGAAACGAACACGACCGGCGACATCGGCACGCCCGCGAATTTGATCGAGCCTGGAAAACGGATGCTCAGCTCCATGACGCCAACGATGGTCTTGAAGAACGGTAAGGTCGTGCTCGTGACGGGCTCACCTGGGTCACGGACAATCATCAACACGGTCCTGACCATCGTGCTGGGAATCACCGAATACGGGCTCGACGGACGACTGGCCGTGGATAACGCGCGCATGCATCACCAGTGGATGCCCGACCAGACGTCGATCGAATCAGGGCCAAGTATCGAAATCATCGCGCAGCTGCGTGCGATGGGTCACGAGATCAACACCACTCAGGGCGACGCGCACACCATCTGGGTGGCGCCCGACGGCACCGTGTACGGCGTCAACGACAGGCGGAGCCCCGATTCGAAAGCCTCCATTCCGAAGCATTTGACAGCGCCCACGGGCGGACGCTAGGCTTAGCACAGATGTTCCGTGCGCAGCACCACGATCATCGGCACCATACGATGACCCGTTCCGACGGGCCGGTGACGTTCTGCATGCGATAGGCCATCGAACTTTCGATCGAATAGCAGCTGAACCCCGCCGGGCAACCGGCGGGGTTTTTGTTTTTGGAGCTTGCTTCGTGTGGCGGGCGGAGGGAGCGGAACCTCCGCCTCCCACGAGACTCAGGACAACGATATGGACTTCACGAAACTCGACGGCCTCATCCCGGCCGTCATTCAAGACGACGAAACTGGCGAAGTGCTGATGGTCGGCTTCATGAACGACGAGGCACTCGCGCGGACGGTCCAGACCGGCTTCGCGACATTTTTCAGCCGGACCCGCGGCAAGCTCTGGACGAAAGGCGAGACCTCCGGCAATCGCCTGCAGGTCAGCCAGATGCTGACCGACTGCGACGAGGATACGCTGCTGCTCAAGGTCAAGCGGCTCGGCGACGGCAACGTCTGCCACACCGGCGAGCGGAGCTGCTTTTATCGCGAGTACCGGTCATGAAACCCACGGCGCGATTCCGCCAGTCGATACTGAACTCCGCGATCTCCGTGTGGAGATCCTCCGCGTCCTCCGCCCCCTCCGCCTCCCCACTCTCCGGCGTCTCAGGAAACGCACGACCATCATGACGACGACTTCGCGCCTCCGCCTCGGCATCCCCAAAGGCTCGCTGCAGGACGCGACGATTCAACTCTTCGCGCGCGCGGGCTTCAACATCTACGCGAGCACCCGGTCGTATTTCCCGGCCATCGATGATCCGGAAATCGACTGCATGCTGATTCGCGCGCAGGAGATGGCCCGCTACGTCAGCGACGGAGTGCTCGACGCGGGGCTGACCGGTCAGGACTGGATCGCCGAGCACGCAGCGGGCCATCCGGACTCGACCCCGCCGGTGCCACTGGCAGATCTGATCTACGCGAAACAGAGCTTTGGCAAGGTCCGCTGGGTGCTCGCGGTCCCCGAGGATTCGCGTTACCGGACCGCGCGCGATCTCGAAGGCGGCACAGTCGCAACCGAGCTGGTCAGGGCGACCCAGGCGTACTTCGCGAGGCAGGGCATCACTGTGAGCGTCGAGTTCTCGTGGGGTGCAACCGAAGTCAAGCCACCGACGCTCGCCGACGCGATCGTCGAGGTGACCGAGACCGGATCGTCGCTCCGGGCCAATCGGCTGCGCGTCATCGACACGGTGCTCGAGTCGAACACCCAACTCATCGCCAACGCCGACGCGCTCCAGGACCCCTGGAAGCGAACCAAGCTGGACAACCTCGCGCTGCTGCTGAAGGCGGCCATCGAGGCGCAGGGACGTGTCGGCATCATGTTGAACGTCAAAGCCGAGGACGTAGACGCCGTGCTCGAGCTGCTGCCGGCGCTCCAGCGGCCGACGATCTCCCCGCTGAGCGATCGGAACTGGGTGGCGATCAACACGATCATCGAAGAGCGCACCGTGCGCGATTTGATCCCGAAGCTGAAAGCCGCCCGCGCGCAGGGCATCGTCGAATACCCCTTGAACAAGATCGTGCTGTGACTATGCTCGAGATGCGCATCATCGACGCGGGCAACCGGCGTGCGGTCGCGGCGCTGCTCGACAGGCGGCCGGGCGCCGACCCCGCGATCGATCGTCGGGTCGCAAGGATTGTCGACGACGTGCGGCGCAACGGGGATCGCGCGGTGCAGAAACTCTCGCGCCGGCTCGACGGGTTCGATGGACCGCTCGAAATCGAGCCGGAGGCATTCGATCGGGCGGCGCGTCGCGTGCCGCCGCGCGTGCGGAGCGCGATTGCCGTCGCGGCGCGACACATCCGGCACGTCGCGAAGAAGCAGCTGCCGCGGGAATGGTCGACGAGCCCCGTGCCGGGCGTCACGATCGAGCAGCGCGTGATCCCGCTCGACCGCGTCGGCTGCTACGTGCCCGGCGGGCGCTACCCGTTACCGAGCACGCTCCTGATGACCGCCATTCCGGCCCGCATCGCTGGCGTCCGTGACGTGACCGTCGTCTGCCCCCGGCCGGATGCGACGGTGCTCTACGCCGCACGCGTCGCAGGCGTGACGCGCATGTTCCGCATCGGCGGCGCGCAGGCGATCGCGGCGCTCGCCTACGGTACCGCGACCGTGCCGCGGGTGGATCGGATCGTCGGACCCGGCAACGCCTATGTCGCGGCGGCGAAGGCCCGCGTAGCGGCCGATTGCGCGATTGATTTCTTTGCCGGTCCGAGCGAGATTGCCATCGTGTCGGTCGCCGGCCGGCCGGACTGGATTGCCGCCGACCTCATCGCACAGGCCGAACACGATCCGAACGCTCGGGCCATTCTGATCACGCCGAATGCCAGGCTGGCGCGTGCGGTCGCGCGCGCCATCGCGCGCCAGCTGCCGACAACGGGCCCAGCGTCGACTGCGCTTCGCCGGAACGGGGGGATCGTCCTGACGCGATCGCTGACAGAGGCGATCGAGCTGAGCCAGCGGCTCGCGCCCGAACACCTGGTGTGTGATGGCGCGGCGCTCGCGAAACGCCTGACCCGCGCGGGCACGGTCTTCGTAGGTGACTTCAGCGCACAAGCCTGCGGCGACTACGTCACCGGATCGAACCACGTGCTGCCGACGAGCGGCGCGGCGGCGGCGCGCGGCGGCCTGAGCAGCGCGGATTTCGTCCGCGTCGCCACACTTCAGCGGATCACGGCTCGCGGCCTGCGCACGATCGCACCCGCCGGCGTCGCGCTCGCGGAAGCAGAAGGTCTGACGGCGCACGCGGCGTCACTCCGGATTCGACTTCAAGGGTGATGGGCCAGGGGCCACGAGCGTTGCGCCATGGAGAAGGCCATCTCAGACAAAGGTCAAGCGCGCCGCGGGCGCGCCCGCCGAAGCGGAGCGGGGCGATGGGGGCCCCGCGAGCGACGGCGATAAGGGTCCCGCGGGGCGAAGCCCCCCGGTCTAGTTCGAGGACACACGCATGACCTACGAGTACGAACGTGTGCTGACGCCGTCGGCCGGACTGCGGCTGCATTTGAACGAGAACACGGCCGGCTGCTCGCCGAAGGTCATCGAAGCCCTCCAGCGTTTGTCGCGCGAAGAAGCGGCGTTCTATCCAGACTACGATGCTGCCGTCCGCGCGTGTGCCGATCGTCTTGGGGTGGCTGAGGACCAGGTGCTGCTGACTAACGGGCTCGACGAAGGCATCCTGGCAACCGCCATCGCCGCGCTCCGCGGGAGCCCGGCAGACTCGCCGTACGAGGCCATCGTCGTGGTGCCCGCGTTCGACATGTACGCCGCCTGTACCGATGCGCTGGGCGGCCGCGTGATCGAGGTCACGCTGGGAGCGGATTTCCGGTTTCCACTCGACGACGTGCTGAGCGCGATAGGACCCCGCACGAAGGTCATTTTTCTCACCAACCCGAACAATCCGACCGGTCAGCTGATCCCGAGAGAGGCACTCCTCACCATCGCCCGGGCTGCGCCGGCCGCGTCGATCTTCGTGGACGAGGCCTACGCGGATTTTTCGGGCGACACGCTCATCGGCAGCCCTGACATGCCCGAGCTCCCGAACATCGTCGTCGGCCGCACGTTTGCCAAAGCCTACGGTCTTGCGGCTCTCAGGGCCGGTGCGCTCGTTTCAGCCGTCGGAACGCTGACGCCGATCCGGCGAATCGTGCCGCCCTACAGCATCAACGCGTGCGCCGCCATCGCGCTGCCAATCGCCGTTGCCGACGAGGAATATCGGATGTGGTATCTCGATCAGGTGTGTCGATCGCGTGAGTTGCTCTACGCCGCGCTCGACCGGCTGCGGGTGGGCTACTGGCGAAGCGCCGCGAACTTCGTGCTGGTCAACTTCGGGATGAGTGCCCCGTCGGTGATCAAGGCGCTCGCGGCACGAGAAATCTACGTGCGCGACCGATCCCGCGATCCAGGCTGCGATGGCTGCGTCCGGATCACGACCGGGGTCGTCGAGCACACAACCGCCTGCATCAGCGCGCTCGAGGAGATTCTGTGCGAAAGACCGTGATCCGGCGAACGACCACGGAAACGTCGATCGCGTTGAAGCTGAACCTCGACGGGACGGGTCGCTACGACATCCGCACGGGCATCCGGTTCTTCGACCACATGCTGGAGCTGGTCGCGCGGCACGGTGGTTTCGATCTGACGATCGACGCGATTGGGGATCTCGACGTCGATCAGCATCATACGGTCGAAGACGTCGGCATCGCGTTCGGAGAGGCCGTCGCCAGGGCGCTCGGTACCCGGCGCGGGATCAACCGCGCCGGCTATTTCGTGATGCCCATGGACGAGACACTTGGCGTCGCGGCGATCGACCTGAGCGGACGCGTTCACGCCGCCGTCGACCTGCGGCTGCGCGTGAAGAGCGTCGGCGATCTGCAGGCGGAGCTCGTCGACGATTTCTTCGCGGGCTTCGCACAGGGCGCGCGTGCAAACGTACACGTCAAAGTGTTGTACGGACGATCGAGTCATCACCAGATCGAAGCGCTCTTCAAGGCGTTCGCCCGGGCGCTCCGGGTGGCGGTTGCGAAGGATCGACGGCTCGCGCGCATGCTGCCCAGCACCAAAGGACTGTTGTAGCCGTGCAGATTGCGCTCATCGACTACGGCGCCGGCAATCTGACCTCCGTGCGCAAGGGTTTTGCAGCCGCCGGCGCGGTTCCCGTGACGCCGTCTGATCCAGCCGCCCTGACCACAGCCGACGCGATTGTCATTCCAGGCGTCGGCCACTTTGCCGCGACGTCGTCGCTCGGCAAAGCGTGGCGACAGGCGATCGCCGATGCCATCGCGCGAGGCACTCCCCTCTTTGGCATCTGCCTTGGCCTTCAGTGGCTGTTCGACGGCAGCGAGGAAGCCCCGGACTGTCGCGGGCTCGGTGCGATGAGCGGGAGGTGCCACCGGCTGCCCGAAACGGTAAAGATCCCGCATGTCGGCTGGAACTCGCTCTCGATCATCCGGACCTCCCGGCTCCTGTCGGGCATTCCGGACGGCACGCAGATGTACTTCACGCACTCGTACGCAGCGCCCGTGACCGACGCCTGTGTCGCCTCCACCACGCACGGTGCGCTGTTTGCGGCGGTCGTCGAGCGCGATGGAATCGTCGGCGTGCAGTTTCATCCGGAGAAATCCGGGGATGCCGGCATCCGGTTGCTCAGTAATTTTCTCGACATAGTGAAGGCCACGCGGCCGGCGGTCGCGATCGCCCCGGGATCCTGAGCGCATGCTGTCGAAGCGCATCATCGCGTGCCTCGACGTCCGCGCCGGACGAGTCGTGAAAGGCGTGCGATTCGAGGGCCTGCGGACCGCCGGGGATCCCGCGGAGCTGGCCGCCCGCTACAACGCGGAAGGCATCGATGAAGTGGTCATCCTCGACGTCACGGCTACGAACGAGGGGCGGCGCGCGCTCGAAACGACGATCCGCCACGTCTCCGCGCAGCTCTTCATCCCGCTCGCGGTCGGGGGCGGCATCCGCAGCGAGGATGACGCCGCCGCCGCGATCGAGGCGGGTGCGGACAAGGTCAGCCTCAACAGCGCGGCACTCGCGGACCCGTCGCTCCTCACGAGGCTCGCATCACGCTACGGCAGCCAAGCGGTTGTCGTCGCCATCGACGCAAAACGTCACGGCGATCGGTTTCCGGTGTTTTCACGAAGTGCCACTGTCGCGGCGGACCGCGAGGCCGTCGAGTGGAGCCGCGAAGCGGAATCGCGCGGCGCCGGCGAGATCCTGCTGACCTCGATCGATCGCGACGGCACTCGCTCGGGCTTCGACTGCGAATTGACAGCAGCGGTCTCCACTGCAGTCTCCATCCCGGTCATCGCGTCTGGTGGCGCCGGGACGTTTGAACATTTCGCCGAGGTCTTCACGGCTGGCCGCGCGGACGCGGCGCTCGCGGCGTCGGTCTTTCACTTCTCCGAACACCCGGTCGCCGAATTGAAGCAATTTCTCCACGAACGCGGCGTGCCTGTTCGCCTCGTGTGATCCACATCCATGCTCATCCCATCCATCGACCTTCAGGGCGGACGCATCGTGCAGCTCGTGCAGGGTGAGAAGCTGATAATTGAAACCAGCGACATCGACGCGTGGATCCGGCGATTGACCGGCCAGCCGAAGGTCCAGCTGATCGATCTCGATGCGGCCAAGGGCGTCGGCGACAACGCCGATCTGGTCGCGCGAATCTGTCACGAGCTGCCCTGCCGTGTCGGAGGCGGCATCCGGAGTATCGAGCGCGCCCGCGAGGTGCTCGGTCTTGGCGCCACGAACGTCATCGCGGGATCGGCGCTCTTCACCGAACGCGGAGTGGACGTCGACTTCGCGGCGCAGCTCTCGGAGGCCGTGGGGCTCGAGCGGCTGATCGCGGCGGTCGACACGCGGGGCGGCCGGGTTGTCATCCACGGCTGGCGCACGCAGGTGCCCTGCGGTCCGGTTGAAGCCATGCAGGCACTCGACCCGTTCGTGAGCGAGTTTCTCTTCACCAACGTCGATCGCGAAGGGCTCATGCAAGGCACGGATCTGCACGCGATCGAGGAGATCAGGCAGGCGACAACACGCCGCGTCACCGCGGCAGGCGGGATCACGACGATGGAAGAGGTGAAGGCGCTCGATGCGATGAAGGTCGATGCCGTCGTCGGCATGGCGCTGTACACCGGAAGGATCACGTTAGGAGCCTCCTGACTTTTGCTACTCTGACCCTCCATGCGTCGTCTCCTGAGCTCGGTCCTGATGGTTGTCGTGTCGCTGGTGCTCGCGGGGTGCAGGCGAGAGCCGTTGCTCTTTTCGGAATCGAATGCGCGGGCCCATGTGAGCATGCTCGCGGGCACCATCGGCAGCCGCGCGATTGGAACTCCCGAAAACGCGCGCGCGCGCGCGTACGTCGTCGATCAACTGCAGTTGTACGGGTTCGACGTGCGCGTGCAGGAGGCCGATGCGCGGCGGCCCGAGCTCGGCAGGACGGCGCGGGTCGCGAACGTCATCGCGACGCTGCAAGGCTCGCGGAGCGACGCGCTCGGGCTCGTGGCGCACTACGATTCGGCTCCGGAAGCGCCGGGCGCGGCCGACGATGGGCTCGGGGTGGCCGTGGTGCTCGAGGCCGCGCGCGTTTACGCCGCGCGACCGAATCGGCCGTGGACGCTCATGGTCCTCGTGACCGATGGCGAGGAAGCGGGCCTCATGGGTGCGGCGGCGCTGATGACGGATCGCGAGGTCACGCGGCGCCTGAAAGCCTATCTCCAGGTCGAGGCCGCGGGATCGGACGGGCCGGCGCTGCTCTTCGAGACCGGCCCGGCCAACGGTTGGATCGTCGGGCCGTGGGCACGCCGCGCGCCCCACCCTCGCGGCGCCTCATTCGCGATCGAGATCTACAAGCGGCTGCCCAACGATACGGATTTCTCGATCATCAAGCGACAGGACATTCCGGGCCTGAACTTCGCGCCCGTGGGCGACAGCTACGCGTATCACACTGCGCGCGACACGCCCGAGCGGTTGTCGTCCCGGACCCTCACCGACACCGGAGAGAACCTCAGCTCGCTCCTCGCCGCATTCGACACGATCGACATCACCGCGCGATCGCCCGTCACGCCGACGTATTTCGATCTCGGCGGCGTCACCGCGGTCAGCTACGGCCCTGTGGCATCCTCGAGTCTGACCGCGCTGGCGCTGGTGCTCGGCGTGATTGCGTGGGTCAGGACGACGGCGGCGGCCATTCGAACGGCTGGACTGGGCCGGTGGCTCATGACAATCGCCTGGTCGATCGTCGCCTCGGTCGTGGTCGTGCTCGCGATGATCGGCGTGACCTGGGCGCTTCGGGCGGCGCGCGAGGTGTATCACCCGTGGTACGCGCACCCGGATCGTCTGTTCGTCCTGATGCTGGCGGTTGGTGTCACGGCGGGCTGGTGCATGAGCCGGCTGGGACAGTGGCTGCCACCCCGCGCGCACGGTCTTCGGCATCCGGTCGTCGCATGGACGGTCGCGCTGCCGCTGTGGATCGTGCTCGCGAGCATCGCGCTCTGGCTGCTGCCCGGCGCGGCGTATCTCTGGACGTTGCCGCTGCTCACGGCCGGCATCCTGTTGACGTTTGCACCGCTGCCGGGCGAGCCCTGGGTCCGCGCCGCGTCGGTCGTCGTCCTGGCCGTCGCGGGAACGCTGTGGCTCCGCGACACCGTCGACTTGATGCGTTTCATCGTGGCGGTTCTCGGGCGGCTGCCGATCGTCACCCCGGTCTTCGTCTACGCAGCGATCATGAGCTCGGCCGGGCTCATGCTCGCGCCGCCGTTCATCGCGGTGATCGCGACGACGCGCCCGTTGCTCAGGCCGTCGGCCGTGACGGCACTCTGTCTGATGACTGTCGCCGTTGCCGCAGCACTCGCGTACCGCGCGCCCGCGTACACACAT
The DNA here is from genome assembly GCA_036258055.1 of Vicinamibacterales bacterium. Classification (GTDB taxonomy): domain Bacteria; phylum Acidobacteriota; class Vicinamibacteria; order Vicinamibacterales; family 2-12-FULL-66-21; genus DATAEK01. The sequence goes on along the minus strand of DATAEK010000118.1, from coordinate 76,369 downwards.
GACCAGCCGCTGCGACGCTACGTCCGCGCGCTGCAGAACGGATCCGCCGGCATCGCCACGTGGGAGGTTGCGTCGCTCGAGCCGGGACTCGATCTCGGTGTGGGTGCACCTGGCGGCTGGACACTCGAGTCGAGTGCGCCGGTGGCGGGCATTCCGTGGGGGCGTTTGCCTCAGCCGTTCGTGTTCCGAACGAGCGGGCCGTCGATTGGTCCGCCGCCAGTCTCCCTCGGTCCGATCACGCGTGAGCCGGTCGCGGGTGGTATCGAGCTGTCCGTCACTGTGACCCCGCAGCACCCGGGGATCACCGTCTCGTTCGTGCTGCCTGCTGGTCTGGTCCCAGCCCGCCACAACTTGCCGGGCCTGATGCGCCTCGGACGGTGGACGGCCGTCTACGTCGCGTTACCGGCTGAAGGCGTGCTCTTTCGTGCCAGCTTTCCCACCGCGGCCGCGCCCCGGCTGACCGAAGTCGTGGTCGTCGCCACTTCGACGCGGTTCCCAGGCGGCGAAGGCTGGCAAAGCCTGCCTGCCTGGATTCCGCAGGACCATGCGGTGTGGGGCGCCGCCGCGAGCTGGGCGCTGACCGCGCCGGTTGCCGACTCGGCCCCGTTACGTTAATATCCGTAATCGATACGGCAGATAACGTAACGGAGTCCCAGAGCTCGAAGGGCGCTTCGCCGGTCGCTTTCCGCGATCCGCTGCCCCCGGTCGGGCGCCGAATCGCGGAGCGCGGCCAGCAACACGCATCAGCACTCAGCGGACAGCGCACAGCGGAACGGCGGACGACGGACAGCGACATGGATCAGCCCTCACGGCCTTGACCAACCCCTTCGTCTACGGCGAGATCGTTCCGTCCTCCGCGTTCGCCGATCGCGAGGAGGAGCTCGACCGGCTCAGCGGCGATCTCCAGGCCGGCCAGAAAGTCTTCCTCATCTCCCCGCGCCGGTATGGCAAGTCGTCGCTGGTCCGACAGGCGCTGCGCGCCGCGGCGCGCCGCGGCGCACTGACGGTCGAGGTCACGGTCAGCAGCTACAGCTCGTACGTCGCGTTCCTCGAAGGGTACGCGAGGGCGCTCGTGTCCAGTGAAACCCGGCTCGATCGGGCGCGGACCTGGCTGCGCGACCTGCTCTCCAACATCCGACACGAAGTGCACGTCGAGCCACAACCGGCGGGTCGGGGCCGCATCGCCGTTTCCTTCCCGGCGGCGCGTACGGATCGCGACGTCTCGCACCTTGCCGAGCAGGTCTTCGGGCTGCCCGGCCGGATTGCCCAGATGCGGGGCCGACGCATGGCCATCGCACTCGACGAGTTTCAGGCGATCGGCGCGTTCAACGGCGGCAGCGTCGAGCATGCGCTGCGCGCGGCAGTGCAGCAGCAGCGTGACGTGGGTTACGTCTTCTCCGGGTCGGAACCAACGCTCATGGAGCGGATGCTTGGTCGAAGCCGTCCGTTCTACAAGGCGGGACCGGTGATGCGGCTCCAGAAGATTCCCGCGGATCGGTTCGCGGCGTTCGTGGAAAGCCGATTCCGCTCGAGCGGCATTCGCGCCGTCGCGGGTCTCGGCGCTGCGATCATCGAGCTCGCCGGGAACCTCCCGTATGATGTCCAGCGGCTCGCGCACGAAGTCTGGGACGATGCCCGCGCGGACGGCCGGCGGACGGCGGACCTCGACGATCTCCACGCAACCCTGAGACGGCTGCTCGGGGAGCACGAGACGCTCTTCGAAGTCGCGTGGCAGAAGCTGACGCTCGCGCAGCGCGGCGCGCTCCGCGCCGCGGTGCTCGAGGACGGCCGCGAGCTGCTGTCCGCCGACGTCCGCGCCCGGTACCGCCTGAGCGGGAGCTCCACGGTCCAGGCGTCGCTCGCGGCGCTGGTCCGGGAAGACATCCTCGCCCGCGAGGGCGATCGTCACGTCGTCGTCGACTCGCTGTTTCGTGAGTGGGTCGCGCGGCAAACGTTCTGAACACACGCCATGACACGATTCCTCGAAAAGCTGGGCCTCGGTCGTCAGGATCTCAGGGCCTGGGCGATGTACGACTGGGCGAATTCCGCTTTTCAGACCACGATCATCGCCGCCGTTTTTCCGATCTACTTTCACAATGTCGCGGCCGCGGGCCTGCCGCCGGCCGAGGCGACCAGCCGTTTTGCCTGGGCCACGACCATCTCGATCATCATCGTGGCGGTGGTCGCGCCGCTCCTCGGCGCCATCGCGGACTACGCCGCACTCAAGAAACGGCTGCTCGGCATCTTCATGGGCGTCGGCGTGGTCGCCACGGCCGCGATGTACTGGATACAGCGCGGAGACTGGCTGTTCGCGCTGGTGCTGTTCGTGATCGGCAACGTCGGGGTCGCCGGCAGCATCGTGTTCTACGAGTCGCTGCTGCCGCATCTCGTCGGCGAGTCCGAACTGGATCGCGTGTCGTCGGCCGGCTACGCCCTCGGGTACCTCGGCGGTGGTGTGCTCCTGGCGATCAACGTGCTGATGATCCAGAAGCCAGGGCTCTTCGGCATTCCCGACGTGGCAACGGCCACACGCCTGTCGATGGCGAGCGTGGCTGTCTGGTGGCTGGTGTTCTCGCTGCCGCTCTTCCGGAAGGTTCCTGAACCGGCGCGACGGGTGGAAGCTGGTGAGCGGCCGCAGGGCAACGCCTTCCTCACCGGCGTGCACCGGCTGTTCGAAACCTTCCGCGAGCTGCGGCGATTCAAGCAGGCGTTCCTGCTGCTCTCGGCGTTCCTGATTTACAACGACGGCATCCAGACCATCATCCGGATGGCGACGACCTACGGCAGCGAGATCGGCATCGATGAGAACGCGATGATCGTCGCTCTGCTGATCACTCAGTTCATCGGTGTGCCGTTCGCGTTCCTGTTCGGGCATCTCGCCGCTCGCATCGGGGCGAAGGTCGCGGTCATCGGCGGCCTGGTGGTTTACGCCGGGATCACCGTGCTCGGGTACTTCATGAGCAATGCCACGGAATTCATGGCGCTCGCGATTCTCGTCGGCATGGTACAGGGGGGCACGCAGGCCTTGAGCCGGTCGCTCTTCGCGAGCATGATCCCGCGCTACCGGTCGTCCGAGTTCTTCGCGTTCTTCGGCGTGTTCGAACGTTACGCCGGCATCCTCGGTCCGGCGCTCTTCGCGTGGGTCGTCGAGCGGAGCGGCACCAGCCGCAACGCGATTCTCTCGGTGCTGGCGTTCTTCGTCATCGGCGGCGCAATCCTGGTCTTCGTCAACGTGGACGAAGGACGCCGGGCCGCCCGCGCCGCCGAAGCGGATGCCGCACCCCTGCCGTAACGAATGAGCGCGACCCCCACACCGATCGTCCGCTGGCTGGCGCGGATGGTCTGTCGCATTTTCTACCGGGTGAACACGGTTGGCAGTCCACCCGCGTCCGGAGCGCTCCTGCTCCTTCCCAATCACGCCAACGCATTGCTGGACCCGGCCATCGTGTGGGCAACAGCCGGACGCGATGTGCGGTTCCTCGCCAAGTCCACGCTCTTCGAGGGAATGTTCCGGCCGGTGCTCGTGGGCGCAGGTGCGATACCGGTCTATCGGCGGATGGACAGTGGCGTCGACGTCAAACGAAACGCCGAGACGTTCTCGGCGGTTGCGGAAGCGCTGTGCGATGGCGATGCGGTCTGTCTCTTTCCGGAAGGCATCAGCCACTCGAGCGGACGTCTCGAACCACTTCGCACCGGAGCCGCCCGAATGACGTTTGCGGCCGAGAGCACCGGCACCGCGGTCACGCTCGTCGCGGTCGGCCTGAACTTCGATCGCAAGACCATCTTCCGCTCGCGGGTGACCGTCGTCTACGGACCGCCGTTCTCCGCAACAGACCTCGTTCCGAGAACAGCCACCGACGATCACGCCGCGGTCAAGGCGCTCACCGCGCGCATCAGCGAGCGCATGCGCGGCCTCCTCATCGAGGCGGACCCGAAAGCCGATCAGGCGCTCGTGGATCGCGTCGATCGGCTCTATGCCGCCGCTCGGGGCCGCCCCATCGATCCCGCGGAACGGGTCGAGCGCCGGCGGGTCATTGCCGCCGGCATCGCACGGTTGCGGAGGGACCATCGCGAGCGTTACGACGAGGTCCTGATGCAGCTGCGGCGCTACGACGAGCGGCTGCGCCGTTTCGGACTGCGCGACCGGCATCTCGATTGGAACGTCTCGAACCGCGAGGCGACGGTATTTGGCGGGCGCGAGATCCTGCTGGGCATCTTTCTTCTGCCGCTCTGCGCGATCGGATTCGTCCTGTGCTTCGTTCCCTACCAGTTCACGTGGCTGGCGGCGCGGCTGACGACGAGCGAGTCCGATGTGTTCGCGACGGCGCAGGTTTTTACCGGGGCCGCGATCTACGCCGCCTGGTTCGGGCTCATCGCCTGGCTCCTCTGGTGGCAGATCAGTGGTCTCGCGGCACTCGTCACGATGATCGCGCTTCCGGTCATCGCTGCGGCCGCGCTCGTCGCCATCGAGCGAGAGTCCGCGGTGCTGGACGCCATCCGCGCCTGGTTCCTGCTCCGCCGCGCCAGCTCGTCGACGCGCGATCGTCTGCGGCGACGGCGGTCCGAGCTGGCGGACATTCTGGACGACGTACACGAGTGGATGACAGGTGCAGGGACAGGACTCTGACGCCAGGACGTTCTTCCGGCTGTGTTGATATCATCGACCTCGTCAGGCCAACGCATGCGACTGTCCGAGCTCGCGGCCGGCGACTACCCGATCGCTCCTGCCGGCGCTGACCCCGAGATCACCGGCCTGAGTGAAGACAGCCGCAAGATTCGCCCCGGCATGGCGTTCATCGCCGTGCCCGGCTCCGCCCTCGACGGACACGCCTACATCTCTGACGCCATCACCCGAGGCGCAGCCGCGATTGTCGCCGAGCGCACGGGCGCCGTGCCTCCCGCGATGCCGGCGATCCGTGTGAGCTCGGCGCGCGCGGCGCTCGCTGTCCTGGCCGCCCGCTTCTATGGCCGGCCGGCTGAAACGCTGACGACGATTGGGTTCACCGGCACGTTCGGCAAGACCAGCACCAGCGAAATCCTGCGCGCGCTCCTCGATGCCGGAGGCGCGCGAACCGGCGTGATCGGATCGCTCGGGGTGCGCCACGACGGGTTCTTCGACTCGGGTACCGGCCTCACGACGCCCGCTCCTGTCGAACTGCACCGCGCCTTCCGTCAACTGAAGGGTGCGGGCGCGGACACCGTCGTTCTCGAGGTCACCAGCCATGCGCTTCGGCTGGATCGAATCCGCGGCCTGTCGTTCGACGGCGGGCTCATGGCCGCGATCGTCGCCGGCGAGCACACCGACTACCACCGTTCGTACGACGACTACGTCGCCGCCAAGCGGCTGTTCCTCGAGCATCTGTCACACCACGCGCTCCTCGCCTACGATGCCGATAACCACGCCGCGCGCCGGCTGGCCGCGGAAGCACCGGTCGCACGCGTTACCGGCTTCTCCCTGGAGAGCCGGGACGCGGATCTACAGATCCGTGACGTGCTGATCGACAGCCGTGGCAGCGCGTTCACCTTATCGGGATCAGCCGCCGGCGCCGGATCCGGCGAGCGATTGCACACGCCGCTGCTCGGGCGGGGCCATCTGCGCAACGTCGCGCTCGCCCTGGCCTACGCGCTTCCATGCGGGCTGCCGGTCGCAAGCGCCGCGTCCGTGCTTCGTGGGCTGACGCCCCTCCGCCGCCGCATGGAGTGCTTTCGGCTCGCCGGACGGGTCGTGCTGGACGACACGGCCGCGCATCCCGAAAGCTTGAAGGCCACATTCGACGTCGCGCGACTTCTGCCGTCGAGCGGCATGACGATCGTCTACGCGGTTCGCGGCAGCCGCGGCACCGACATCAACCGTCGCAACGCGCTCGTGCTCTCGGACCTCGCTTCGACGCATGGCGCCGACACGCTCATCGTCACCGCCAGCGCCGATCGCACGTCGTCAGGCGACGAAGCGCAGGCTCCGGAGATCGACGCGGCCCGACAGGCGTTCGTCGAGCGCGGACGACGCTTCGTGTGGCATGACACCCTCGATAGCGCGATGCGCGAGGCGCTGGCACGGACAAAGGTGGGCGACTTGCTCGTGCTGGTCGGCGCGCAGGCGATGGACGACGGCAAGCGGATCCTCAAAGCGATGGAGGGGGACGGGGGACCAGCGAGGCTCCAGGGGTTCTAGAGGGTTCTCGGTTCTCGGGTTCTCGGGTTCTCGGTTCGATCGTTCTCGGGTTCCCGGGTTCCCGGGTGTCAATTCAGCAGAAACTGTCGAACGAACATCACCCACGCGTAGATGTTGTAATCGTTCGTGGCCCGTGTGAACTCTTCGTGCCCGGCGTCTTCGTAGACGACGTACCAGACGGGGTTGCCGTTGGCCTTGACGGCCTTGACCATTTCTTCCGCCTGACCGAGCGGTACGCGCGTGTCCTTGGCACCCTGCGCGATGAAGAGCGGGATTTTCAGCGACGACGCGTGCTGTCGAGGTGAGATTCGAGTCAAGAACTCACGCGTCTTGGGATCGGAGGGATCGCCGTACTCCCGGCTTCGTTCGGCTCGACGCGATTCATCGGTGTTCTCGAGAAACGTGACGAAGTCGGTGATGCCGAATCCTTCGAACGCGCAGCGCAGCCGGTCGCCGTACGCAATCGCGGAGGCGAGCGTGATGTACCCGCCGTAGCTCGACCCAGTGATCATGACGCGGTTCTTGTCGAGCGACGGCTGCGTCGCGATCCAGTCGAGGAGAGCGCCGATGTCCTTCACCGCGTCCTCGCGCTTCATCCCATCGTCGAGGTGTTCGAACCGCCGTCCGAAGCCCAGTGAGCCACGGATGTTCGGATAGATGATCGCGATGCCGAGCTCGTTGCGGAAATAATTGCTGCGTCCAAGGGCTCGTGGGCGCTCGCGGGCTTCCGGGCCGCCGTGCACGTTGATGATCACCGGGCGTGGGCCCTGGAACCGCGACGACGGGCGGTAGAGAATCCCTGAAATCGCCTGACCGTCGAAGCTTTTCCACTCGACGAGCTCGGCGTCCGGCAGCGATTCCGGATTCGCGCCGCCAATCTCGCTGGTCGTCCAACGCTCGACTCGGCCCGCGGGGAGGACGATTGAATAGACGTCCCTGAAGGTACGGGCGCCGGCGTATTCGATCGCCAGTTCGCCGCCGCCCGGCCGCCACGCGAGCGCCGAGATGACGCCTGGTGGCAATGACGGCGTCGACAGGCTTCGGCCGGTTGAGGCATCGAGGAGCTTGAGCCGGCTCGCACCCTGCTGGTCGACCACGACGGCGAGCGTTTTGCCGTCGCGCGACAGGGCGAAGGTTTCGATCGAGTCGCCATCAGCGGTTACCGGCTTGACCTGGCCCGTCGCGATGTCAACGTTCCAGATGCGTGGGATCTCGGCGCCGTGATCGCCCATCGCAAAGACCGACCGGCCGTCGGCGGCGAACTGCGCGGCCTCCCAGAACGACTGCGGATCGCCGGGTCGTGTAATCGCGGTCTTCTGTCCGGTCGCGACGTCGACGCGCCAGAGATGCGTTTCCAGTCCGGAGATCCACTCGAGCGCAAGCAGTTGCCGATCGTCGAAGGACCAGTCGAGAACGCTCCAGTTGCCGGTCATCTGCGCGAGCATGCGGGCGCTCGCCGGGTCGGAAGGATCCATCACGTAGAGGTCGCGGTTCTTGCCGTCGCGATGCGTCGAGTCATAGGCCAGCATCGCGCGGCGATGCGAGAACACCGGCTCGCCGTTACGCGAGACGCCGTCGGTGAGGAGTGTGATCGCGCCTGTCGGATCGTATCGAAACAGTTGCATCGCTTCCGTGCCACCGCCGGTGTCGCGGCGAAACACGAAATAACGGCCGCCGGGCTCGTACCAGGCGCCGCCGGTGACCCCCGTGCGGGCGAACGTGAGCTGCGTCCGCGCCGCACCAGGTCCACGCACGTCGTGGATCTGCGGGACGTTACCGAACGTGGTTTGAATGAGGAGCCGGCGCTCACTTGGGTGCCAGCCGAGCAGACGCGCCTGCCGGAAGTCGCCATACGGCGCAACCTGTTCGACGAGAGAGACCGGAATCGGCGGCACCCCGTCCGTTCTGACGCGGGGTGGCAGGAAAGCGGTCGCGTCCTGCGCCGCCGCGCAGACGGCGCTCCCTGCGAGCGCCACGACAACGCAGAGCAGGCGCAACGGACGCTCAACGAAAAAGGAGACGGCGTTCACGAGGAAACGAGGATCTGTCGAACCCGTCGAGACTTCGTTGTCTGCGCCCTCCGCGATGAAAGCGCAGGCCTACGGTTCGAGCAGCGGAGAGGCGCGGTCATTATAGTGCAAACTCCCAGGCCGTCGCGCTCGTCAAACAAGGGGTCCTGGTGGGACGACTGAACTGACGATCGGGACGGGAGCGTGTGATGCGAGTAGTGATTGCGGGAGGAACCGGGTTTCTCGGCAGCCCGCTGGCTGAAACGTACGCCGAGGAAGGTCACGACGTACGAGTGCTGTCCCGCGGTCTCGTCTCCGGCGACTCGCGGCACGACCCGGGGACCGGCGTCCCAGGTGTGACGCGTGTGGGCTGGGTACCCGACGGCAAGACGGGACCGTGGGCGGCCACTCTCGACGGGGCGAACGCCGTCATCAACCTGACGGGCGAGTCGATCGACGGCGGACGCTGGACCGCCGATCGGAAGGCACGCATCCGCGACAGCCGCATCCTGGCCACGCGCAGTCTCGCCACCGCGATCGCCGCCGCATCCGCGCCGCCGCCGGTCTTCATCAGTGGTAGTGCGGTCGGTTACTACGGACCGCACGGCAACGAACCGCTGACCGAGTCAGCACCACCCGGGCGCGACTTCCTCGCCGAGGTCTGCCGCGCATGGGAAGAAGAAGCCCAGCGCGCGACACGGCCGGGCACGCGCGTCGTGACACTCCGAACGGGTCTCGTCCTCGAACGATCCGGCGGGGCATTGAAGCGGATGCTGCTGCCGTTCCGGTTCTTCGCGGGCGGCCCGCTGGGATCGGGCCGTCAGTATCAATCGTGGATCCATCGGCTGGACTGGACTGAGCTGGTGCGGTGGATCGTCGAGACGCCGCAGGCGATCGGACCCGTGAACGCCACCGCGCCCCATCCGGTCAGCAACCGCGAGCTCGCCCGCGCGCTCGGCCACGCGCTGCATCGCCCAAGTCTGATCCCCGCGCCTGGCTTCGCGTTGAAGATCGTCCTCGGAGAGATGGCGGGATCGGTACTCACCGGTCAACGAGTGATCCCTGCGCGAGCTCTTGAGCTCGGATACATCTTCAGGTATCCGGAGATCGATCAGGCGTTTCGAGGATTGTTCGGGGAGTGAGACTTACCGGCCAACGACGAACCTGCTTTTCCTGTGATCATTTGTCAGGCCGGATCGACCGAGAACTTGATGGAACCCTCTTCAAATCCGTCAGCATCCGACGCGCCGCTTCGTCCGCGGGATTCTGCCGAACGACTTCTTCGAACTGCTGCCGCGCATCGGCGACGCGGCCCAGCCTCCAGAGTACGACAGCCAAATCGTGGCGCGCCCCGGAATCCCCGGGATTGAGGCGAACCGCTTCCTCCAGATGCGCCCGAGCCTCATCGAATCGTCCGAGACGGGCCAGCGAGTTCCCGAGGTTTGCTCTCGCGTCGGCGAGTGCAGGATTCAACCGGACTGCGTTCTCGTACTGAGTGGCGGCAGCCTCGAGCTTCCCCGCAGCCGCAAGCGCTGCGCCGAACGCGTTCCTCGACAGGGCGTCCGCCGGATCCTGACGGACAGCCGCTTCGAGCTGCACGATTGCATCGTCGGTGCGCCCTTCCATCATCAGTGCCGACCCGAGATAACGACGGCCCGTAGTATCGCTGGACTGCAGCTCGACAGCCCGCGCGAAGTGTCCAATGGCTTCGGAGGTCTTGCCCTCCGCAACCAGCGCGACTCCCAGGCTGCTATGGGCCGGCGCCAGATCGGGTGCTGCCTCGAGGACCGCGCGGAGCTGTGCCTCAGCCTCGACAAACTTTTTTTGCTCAGCGAGCGCGGCCCCGAGATTGACGCGTGCTGTCGTATCATCGGGACGAATTTGCAGAGCGCGCCGATAGTGCGCGACCGCGTCCTCCAGCCTGCCGGTCGTCGCGAGGACCCCAGCAATGCCGGTATGTGCCTCCACTGAATCAGGGTTGATTCCAAGAGCTGCCTGATAGTGCGAGAGTGCGTCCGTCGACTTGCCTTCGGCTGCTAGGGCCTGAGCAAGATTGTTGTGCGCGCGATAGTTGTTGCTGGTCACCCGCAGCGTATGCTGCCAGAGATCAACGCTCGTCGCCCAAATTGCCGCCTGCTGGCGCGCCACGATGACGCTCACGAGGACGACGGCCGTACCCGCAGTCGCGAGGAGATACCGCCCAGCGGGCGCGTGCTTCAGCGCGTCTGACAGCCCCCAGACAATCACAATGAAAAGGCCCACGATCGGTAGATAGGTGTACCTGTCCGCCATCGGCTGGCTCCCCACCTGCACCAGCCCGATGACCGGAACGAGCGTGCCGAGGTACCAGAACCACCCTACCGCAGCGTACCTGTAGCGTGTTCCTGCCCGAGCAACAATCACTGTCAGTCCAATCACTGACACGGCTGCGAACGCGACACGCCACAGCGGCTCAGTGGGTGAGTAGGGATACAGTGGAACCAGGTGCGTTGGCCAGATCGTCTTGACGATGTAGGCTCCGTACGCAGCGAGCGCGTTGGTGAGCCTTCGCTGCACCGGAAGCGCCTCTAACGAGCGTACGGCCCCTGCGTGATGTTGGACGGCGTAGGTCAGGACGCTCGCCGCCAAAGCGCAGAGGAAGAGCGGCGCCTTCTCCAGCAGCAGGGCTCGAAATTGGCGGGTTCCCATCGCGTACCAGAGCCCGGTCCGGCGCTCCTCACCAGCGGGCGTGAGCCGCCCTAATGGCCAGATGTCGAGCAGCAGCAGTAGAAACGGCAGAGTCACGAGCATCGGCTTGGCAGCGAGTCCCAGTGCGAAGAACACTAGAACGAGCCCATACCGGCTGGCGGACCTCGTTTCGACGTATCGCAGGTATGCCCAGAGCGTCAGCATTGCGAACAGCGTGCTGAGCGCGTCCTTACGCTCGGCCACCCACGCCACTGACTCGACGTGCAGGGGATGTACGCCAAAGAGCCCAGCTACGACGGCGCTCCGGAGGGGCTCAGCTGTCATCCGCCGCAGGAGCGCAAACAGCAATAGCGTGTTCAGCAGATGAATCGTGATGCTCGTGGCGTGATGTCCGCTCGGATGCAAGTCAAAGAGCTGGACATCAGTCATGTGGGAGAGCCACGTCACCGGATGCCAGTTGCCGGCGTAGCTCGCGGTCATTGCCCAGGCGGCCCCCTGCCACGTCAGCCCAGAACGGACGTGAGGGTTCGCGAGGACGTACTGCGGGTCGTCGAAATTGATGAAGCCGTTGTTCAGCGCCGGTGCGTAGACGACGAGGACTGCCGCGATGAGCCCTGCAGCCAGGACCCACGATGACCGGTGCCAACGCGAATCAGAATGCCGAGGAGCCGGCGTTGAAACCCACTTGGAAGGACCTGCGCGGCTGGTGACCCGACGCCGGGCTGGTGTCACAGAAACGCCGGCGCCCCGGCCCGGAAGTCTCCGCCGAGAATCGTGCTCGAGCTCGCACCGAGCCAATCGTCGATGACCCGCGCGTAGACCGATCGGAAATCAGTTTCGTAACGGACGTCGGCGCTGTTGTTCTCGAGCGTGGGGTTGTCGGGCGCCACCCGCAGGTTCGGCGCGGTGCCATAGATGCCGCCGCGGACGGCGCCGCCCATGGCGAACATGACGCTCGCAGCACCGTGATCGGTCCCCTGGCTGCCGTTCTCGGCGATGCGGCGGCCGAACTCCGAGAACTGCAGCACGAGCGTGTCGGTCAGCAGCCCCTGATTCAGCAAATCGTTGTAGAACGCGAAAAGCGCGTCGTTAAGCGTGGTCATCAGCGCGTTGTACGACCCATTCGCCACGTTGGTGTTCTGAGCGGCGTGGGTGTCGTAGCCGCCGGTCTGCACGAAGAACACATTCGTGCCGATCCCCTTCGCGATCGCACCTGCCACCATACGCAACGCGACCGCGAGCGAGTTGTTGTTGTTGTAGGTCACCGTCGGAACGTAACTGCCCACCTGCGCGACGCGGTCCATTGTGGCAAATGCGGCCTGCACTGTGCCGTTCACGAACGCCAGATGCGGCGTGTCGACCGGGACGTGCGAGGCGATGCGGGTCGCGCTCTGCTTCGCAAACTGACCGTCGGTCACATCGTTCGGGCTCGCGAACGTGTATCCGGTCACGGACGGGATCGCTGGCACACCTACTGTCCGTGCCTGCAGCACGTGCGGAATCTCACGGACCGTCGACCAGGCGGTGAGCGGGTCCACCGGGGAAGGAAGCAGGTCGAGGTACCGGCCCAGCCAGCCGGGCCCCTGCGGCGATGACGGATCCGCCGTTGACCAGATGTCCGTGCCCTGAAAATGCGACCGGCTCGAGTTCTGGTAGCCAGTGCGCTGAATGATGGCGAGCCGGCCGGCGTTGAAGATCGTCAGCAGCCCGGTGAGCCGGGGATTGAGCCCGAGCGGGGTACCACCGCGATCCGTGCCGATTTGGAGGACGTTGGCCGCGGGTATCGCGAGCAGCGGCCTGCGGGCGTAGTACTGCGAGTCTGTGTGGGGAATGACCGTGCTCAACGCGTCGTTGCCGCCGCCCAGGTAGAGCACGACCAGGTTGCGGCGCGATCTCCCCTGCGCGCGGACGATGTCCGACAGGAACGTCGGTGCCGCGAAGCTGAGTGTGAACGCGGAGACGCCGCCGCGGACGAACTCGCGTCTGGTGATGGGCATGATTGAGTCCTAGCCGTGGCGCTCTTCGGCAACCGCGCCTGCCGCGCCGACAACCTCCGATCCCGAGTCCTGAACCTTCACGACGAACCGGTCGCCCCTACACAAGCTGATACTGTCCAGACCCGACGATCAGATGCGCGAGACCCGCACTCTTGTTCGCGAGCTGTGTGTCGGATCCCGTCCAGTTGCTCTGCCCCGCCCGTGTGTAGTCGAGCAGCGCGTTGTACGGATCCGCTTCGTACTCGGCCGGTGTCAACCGGTCGAGCATCGTGGCCAGTAGATCTTCCGGCGTGGCGCCGTGTCCGCGCACGAGCTCGCGGAGATTGAACTTCTGATTAGTTGCGAGCTGCGACGCGAAATTCATCCGTGCGAGCATCGCGCCGCTCGAAAACCAGCCAGGCCCGAGCTCCCAGCCCGCGACGTCGGGGGGCTCGAACAGCACCTGCCCCATGTTGAGGAGCGGAGTCAGCGCGTCGTTGACCGAGAATCCCGCCCATCCCACCTCTTTGAGGGCGCGGACGACGAACTCGACCGGCCACGCGTAGCGTTTGTAGTAGTTCTTCGGGTCGAGAAACTGCGGCGAGAGGAGCAGCTGCTGAACGACCGGGTACATTTCGAAGCCGCTCGAGTAGTACGTCTTCGCCAGCCGGTCGATGAAGCCGCTGTCCGGCGGATCGACTTCATTGATGAAGAACTTGTACAGCTTCGTCGCCAGCCGCGGGCCCGTAGCGGGATGCCGCGCCACGGCGTTGATCAGATCGACGCCGTCCTGCATGCCTGAGTCCGCGGCGCGGGCAGGAATCGTCTTGCCGCCATCCGGATAGACGGCGAACGTGAACGTCTTCGCGGTCGTCTCGTGCTGACCCGGGTTGTAGTTGAACGTGTATCGCTGTGCCGCTCCGGCGCCAGGCCGCGAGAGATTCCAGCCGGTGAAGACGCGCGCGCCGGCATAGACGTCCGTTTCCGCGAACGTGCCGACGCCCATCGTGAAGAGCTCCATCAGCTCACGGGCGAAGTTCTCCTGCGGCTGTGAACGGACGTTCAAACGCCCGTCGAGCCAGACCAGCATCGCGGGATCCTTGGCGACGTTGAGCAGCAGATCCCGGAAATTCCCCAGCGCGTACTCGCGGAACAGTTCGAGCTGACCCTTCGCTCCGGCGGCGTCTTCCGAGGGCTTCGCCGAGAAGACACGCGTGCCTTCTGACGCCGAGCCAAGACCATCGGACACTTTCGAAAACGCGGTCGCAAAGTGGTTGTGCCAGAAGAGCGCCATTTTTTCCTGGAGCGGGCGCTGACTGTGCACCATTCGAAAGAGCCATCGCTGGCGCGCGTCGGTGATGTTCTGCGTCGGCTGAAACTCGCCGCGCGCGGTGATCCCCACGTAACCCGGCTTCCCGATGTTCGTGTCGACATCGTCGGGAAAGTTGGCGTAGTTGAGGAGCTTCGAGAGAGCGAGGGTGGGTCCGGCAAACGCCAGGCGGGCGTAGGTGTCCACTTCTTCCTCCGTGGCACCAAACCCGGCTCGGCGGAGAATGTGGTCGACCTCCTGCTCGCGGCCTCTGGCCATGCTGTCTCTCCGTGGAGCGGGGCTACATCCTACGTCCCGACGACCGCGTGAGGCAAACCGGTACGGAGTACCCCGTTCTCGGTTCCCTGTTCTCAGTTTGGGGTTCTCGGGTTCTCGGGTTCGAGAACCTTTGAACCTTCACAGAATTCGGCCAAATCCGAACAGCTCGTCTCCCTTGGCCGGCTCGCCGCGGAACGCGCGCAGGAGGAGGCGCGCCGCGAGCCAGGACACCCCGACGCCGTGGCGGCCATGACCGAGCGCAAAGAGGTGCCGGGGGAAGTTGCGGTGGAGGCCCACGTAGGGCAGGCCGTCGACGGTCCCGTCATGAGCATACGCCCAGGACCACTCGGGCATGCTGCCGGAAATAGCGGGATAAATCGTCGTCAGCTCGTACATCAACTGTCCGGTCCGCTGCGGCAGCACCTTGTCCACCGCGCGTGCCGGCACCGGCGATTGGTCTGCGCCGGCGAAGAGCACGCGATCCTCTTTCAACCAGCGAAGAAAGTGCGGGGGCTCGCGATCGTCGCGAAGCGCGGTCGATCGCTTGCCGACGTCGCGTCTGACGGCGGCGGGGAGCGGTGCGGTGACGACCGCGTACCCTTGTTGGGGATGAAGGTGGCGTCGCAGCGCCCGGAGATCAGACAGCGGCGCGCCCGTGGCGATCAGCACCGCTTCAGCGCGGAGGACGCCGCCGTCAACGAACACTTCGACCAGCTTGCGTCGCGCACGGATTCGCTTGACCGTCGTTCGCCCGTAAATGGCAGCGCCTCTCGCGACGGCTTCGGTCGCGAATCCGAGGCAGGCGCGATACGGATCGAGCGTGGCTCCGCGCGTACGAATGGCGGCACCTGCGTCAACCGCCGCCTCGCTCGTGACGGCTGAGGCCCTCACCCAGCTGTGATCGAAGCCGGCGGCACGCCGTGCGTCGTACTCTTTGCGCAACCGCTTCGTCGCCTCGGCGTCGCGACGGCTGATCACCAGCAGGTCCTGCGGTGCGAGATCGCAGCGGATCTCCAGACGACGAATCGCGGCCGCAAGATCGAGCGAGGCCTTGCGCATACTGTCCCACAGAGTGCGCGCGGCGCGCAGACCGTGCGCCGCCGCCGTCGCCTGAAACGACGCGTCGAAATCCTCCCGCAGCAAGCCGGGCGATCCCGCCGTCGATCCGGCGCCGATCCTATCCGCTTCGACCACGACCGTCTTCACTCCAGCGCTGGCAAACGCGCACGCGCAGGCGCAACCCGTCAGGCCGCCACCGACGATGACGACTCCCGTGTCCGCCTCGCCGCGGAATTTCGGATGGGCCGGACGCCTGCTCTTCGGAAATCGATCGAGCCAGAATGGCTGGTGACGAACCATCAGTCGGGAGGCTCGAGGCTCGTGAGGACCTGCATCAGGCGAACGAGCTGAAGGATGTCCGGGAGGGTCCCGCGCACCGAATGTGCGCCGGAGCGCGTGAGACCGGGAATGTACGACGCGCGTTCGGCATCGAGCGTCAGCTTGAATCCGACTTCGAACTGCAGCGGACCCTTGAGTGTGTACGGCGCAATTGTGCCGCGTGCGGCAAACGCTTTACTCACGCCGTCCTCGATCATGGTGCGGCCGGCCTGCGGAGTCAGCGTCATCGCCGAATGGTAGCCCAGCGGTTCTTTGACAATCGCGCCGATGACCCCTGGGGCCGCTTGCTGCAGCTGGGCGACCGCTTTGCGATCGCCGGACACGAAGATCACCGGCACGCCAAAGTGCCCGGCGATTGCGGCATTGAACATCCCCTCCGATACCTCGACGCCGTTGATCGTAACGCCGAGCAGTCGCGCGCTGGAAAACGTGTGGCCGCGTACCGCCTCCGGCGTCATCTCGCTCGCATGGTAGCCGATGAACATGGCGGCCGCGAACGTGCCGTCGATGCCCTGCATCATGCTGAGCGGCCGAGGAAAGCCGCGAACGACCTGCACGTCAGCGCGCAGTTGATCGATCAGGAGGCTCTGAGCGTTGCCATGCGAGTCGGCGACGACGAAACTGGTCGCGCCGGCGGCGCTGGCCGCCTTGATCGCGGCGTTGACCTCGGCCGTCATCCATTCACGCGCCCGCCCGTAGTCGAACCCGGTCGGCCCGAGCTGGGAAGGCTGCACGACGCCGGTGATGCCCTCCATGTCGACGGAGATGAACACGCGGCCGGGATCCCGGCGCGGCTGCGCGTGGATCCGGGGTTCGCCGACGGCAACCAAGGCGCCGATCACGATCAGGAGCAGAACCGTGCGTTTCAAGGCGGCCTATTCTATCGCGGCTGGGACGCCCCTCGCCTTTACTTCCTTCTCGTCGCCCGGACGACGGCGACGGCCGACGCCACGGTCTCGGCGTTCGGCGTTCGGCGTTCGGCACAGACTGATGCCTGTCCAAGCGGCTAGTTGTCAATAGCCACCGGCGCGAACAAAGCGGGCGCTGGCAGGTCGTGGGGGTGGGGCCCCACGACAAAATTGGAAAAGTGAGAGGATCGGAAGCATGAAAACGCTTCTGATGACCGCCGCGTGCACGGCGATTCTGGGCGCGGGCCTGGTGGGACGAGCGAATATGACGCAGGAAAAGGATCCGATGGACGCGATCGCACACGACTACGTCAGGCTGGTGCTATCGCTCGGGCAGCACGACCCCGACTACGTCGACGCGTACTACGGACCGCCCGAGTGGAAGAAAGACGTCGAGTCGAAGAAGCCGGGGCTTGAGGCCATCGCGGTGGACGCGGACAGCCTCGTCACGCGTGTCGAAGGCGTGAAGACCGCCGGCGGCGCCGACGAGATGGTGCGCCTCCGACACGAGTACTTGAAGCGGCAACTCTCCGCCCTGCGTGCGCGCGTCCGCATGCTGAAGGGGGAACGGCTGTCGTTCGATGAGGAATCCAAGGCGCTCTACGACGCCGTGGCACCGACGTATCCCGAGTCGCACTTTCAGCGAATCCTGGATGAGCTCGAGAAACGCTTCCCGGGAACGGGACCGCTTGTCGAGCGGTACGATGCGTTCCGGCGCAACTTCGTCATCCCTCGCGAGAAACTCGACACGGTGTTCCAGACCGCCATCAAGGCGTGCCGCGAGCGCACGCTGAAACATGTCACGCTTCCGGCTTCGGAACAGTTCACCGTCGAGTACGTCACGAACAAGTCCTGGGGCGGCTACAACTGGTATCAAGGCAACTACCGCAGCGTGATTCAGGTCAACACGGATCTGCCGATCTATGTCGATCGCGCCATCGATCTCGCGTGCCATGAGGGCTACCCCGGACATCACGTCTACAACGCGCTGCTCGAGAAAAACCTCGTTCGCGATCGAGGCTGGGTCGAGTTCTCCGTCTATCCGCTCTTCTCGCCGCAGTCGCTGATCGCCGAAGGCACGGCCAACTACGGGATCGAAGTGGCGTTCCCTGGGCACGAGCGTGTGGAATACGAGAAGACGACGCTGTTCCCTGCCGCGGGATTGGATGCATCGAAAGCCGGCGAGTACTACGAAGTGCAGGCGCTGGTCGATGAGCTGTCGTACGCGGGCAACGAAGCGGCGCGGAAATACCTGAACGGCCAGATCGACGCCGGCGCGGCGGCGGCCTGGCTCGCGCGCTACGCGATGATGCCGGCGGACCGTGCCAAGCAGCGCGTCAAGTTCTTCGACCAGTACCGCAGCTATGTGATCAATTACAACCTCGGGAAGGATCTGGTGAAGCGCTACATCGAATCGCACGGCGGGACGGCCGATCAGCCGGCGAAACGCTGGGCAGAATTCGAGAAGCTGCTCTCGTCACCGCGGCTGCCCTCGGGACTCTAGCGCTCGCTAGAGCGGTTTGCGCAGCATCCGCTCGACTCGCTCCCGGTAGTAACGGCTCAGCGTCAGGTAGGTTCCGTTCTTCAGCGTCACGCGGAAGTCGCCGTGCACGGATGGCTGGAGCTCGGCGACACGATCGATGCGCACCATCGCCGAGCGGTGGATGCGCACGAACGCCTCCGGGTCGAGCTCCTGTTCGAGGCGGCTCATCGTCTCGCGCATCAGGAACTCCCGGCCGCCGGCATGCAGCAGCACGTAGTTGTCCGCCGCCTGGATCCAGTCGATCTGACCGGTTTCGAGCAGGACGATGCGCGGGCCGGAGCGGACCGGCAGCCGCTGCAGGAACCGCGGCCGCTCGACGAGCTCGTTGAGCAGTGCCGTGAGCCGTGGATCAGCCTGGCTCGCCTCTGCCCGGCGCCGGGTTCGCGCCCGCGCGAGTGCCGCCTGCAGCCGCTCGCGCGTGAACGGCTTCAACAGGTAGTCCACGGCATGAACCTCGAACGCCTGCAGCGCGTACTGGTCGAACGCCGTGACGAACACGACGCCCGGCAACCGCGTCAGTCCGACCTCGCGGATGACGCCGAAGCCGTCAAGCTCCGGCATCTGGACGTCGAGAAACACGAGGTCGGCCTGTCCGTCGCGCAGAGCGGTCACCGCCGATCGACCGTCAGCCACTTCCCCGACGACGTCGACGTCTGGTTCAGAGCGCAGGAAACGACTGATCCGCCGCCGCGCCAGCGGCTCGTCGTCCACGATGAGGACGCGCAGCCTCATACCTCTTCCAGCTCTCGATACGGGACCGCAATCGACACTAGCGTACCTCCACTCTCGGCGTTCGTGACGTCCAGCGTAAACGCGGATCCGAAGAGCGTGTCGAGCCGCGCCCGGGTGTTGCCGAGCCCGATGCCTTCGCGCTCGGGCCCGCTCGTCAGCCCCTTGCCATCGTCCTGAACCTGGAGCAACAAGCGCGATCCGTCACGGCGCGCGCGAATCTCGATGCGCCCGGAACCGGTACGCGCCAGACCGTGGCGGATTGAGTTCTCGACGAGCGGTTGCAGGAGCAACGACGGAACCGCTGCGGTCAGCGCGTCAGGCTGCGCATCGACCGCGACGCGCAAGCGGTCGCCGAATCGCGTCCGCTGGATGTCAATGTAGGAATCGAGCAGCTCCAACTCGCGCGTGAGGCTGACGAACGGTTCGTCGCCCGACCGCAATGTCTCCCGGAGAAGCTGGCTCAACCTCGAGATCATGCGATCGGCCGTCTCGGGCGCTTCGTGAACGAGCTCTGAAATCGTGTTGAGGGTGTTGAACAGGAAGTGCGGCTGGAGCTGCATCCGCAGAAGCTGGAGGCGCGTCTCGGCTAGACGGGCCTCGAGCTGGGATGCGCGCAGCTCTCGATCCCGCCCGGTCCGGTAGTACGCAATGCCGTGCGCTATCGCCACGATCGCCCAGTACAGCAGGAAGTTCGCCGCCAGGCTCGACAGCAACATGTAACCGCCGCGGCCGAAGAGCAAGCGCCGTACGTATTGATCGGCAAGGGCCTTGGCGATGCCCACGACCAGCATGGCCGCAAGGTGGATCGAGCCGTTGATCACGAGCGTGCGGCGCGTGATCGGCCGCCGCTCGGCGAGCCAGAGGATGGCCGGCGTGACGAGCGCCCAGAGATACCATTCTGCGAGCGATCGTTCGATCGAGATCTGCCAGTTCGCCGGGTTCCCCGTCGTCATGTAGGTCAGGGAGTTGGCGACCGCGATGAAGAGGCCGAGCGCCGTGTAGCCAGCGACGATGAGCAGCAGACGGCGGGACGCCCGCATGATCCTGCCCTTGTACACCAGAACCAGCGCACGCGGCTCGCGCGGGGTGGAGTGGAGAAGTGCGGGGTGAAGCGCTCGCCACAACAGGGCGACCGCTGGGTCGGGGCCGGGTCGAGTTACCATCACCAACATGCCCGCACCCGCCGAGTATCAGATTGATGAGTGGCGGCCCGACTGTCCAAGGACAACATCCCTCGATCAGGAACTCGACATGCTCGCCGAGGTCCTGCACGCCGTCGTCCACACCGGCGCAGGCGTCAGCTTCATCGTGCCGTTCTCGCTCGACGATGCGCGCGCGTTCTGGTTTGAAAAAGTGCTATCGGGTGTCCGCACTGGCACCCGGCGCGTGCTCGTCGCGCGTTGGGATACGCGGATCGTGGGAACGGTTCAACTCGACGTCGCCATGCCACCCAATCAGCGCCATCGGGCGGACGTAGCCAAGCTGCTCGTCCATCCGGATGCCCGGCGACACGGCATCGCCCGGGCGTTGATGATTGCACTCGAATCCGTCGCGATATCGGACGGCAGGACGCTCCTGACGCTCGATACCTGGACCGGCGGCCACGCCGAAGCACTGTATCGGTCGCTCGGCTACGTCACAGTGGGGGTCATTCCACGTTTCGCGCGTGGTTCCGTGACGCCAGCCCTCGAGCCAACGACGATCATGTACAAGGAGCTTGTGGCGATACGATGAGGTCGGGTCGGTGCACTACGCGGGAGTTCCAAAATCATGACCGCCACCACGACAATCGAAACCAACGTCGAACAGGCCGTCCCGTTCTTCTGGGTGCACGACCTCGAGCGATCGCTGCGCTTCTACGTCGACGGCCTCGGATTCAAGATGACGAAGGACTGGATCGACGGGAGAAAACGGCGGTGGTGCTGGCTCGAACTCGGACACGCTGTCGTGATGCTTCAGGAATTCTGGAAAGAGGGTCATCACCGAAACCTCCCGGATGGCACCGTCGGCGTAGGCGTGTCGATCAACTTCATCTGCAAAGACGCACTCGCGATCTACCGTGACGTCCGATCGCGTGGCGTAGCCGCCAAGCGGCCGTTCGTGGGAAACGGCATGTGGGTGACGCAACTCGCGGACCCGGACGGCTACAGCTTGTTGTTCGAGAGTCCGACGGACGCTCCCGAGGAGTCGGTTCTGGAGGAGGGCGACTAGCGCGTGCGGCGGCGCTGCGGTCAGTTCGCTATTATTCCCGAATGGACGCGATCGTCGCCCACACGCTCGGCGACCCCGAAGTTCTCACGTTACGCTCGCATCCGGTACCTCAGCCCGGTCCTGGCGAGGTCCTCGTTCGCCTTCAAGCGATCGGCGTCAATTTCTCCGACACGGAACGCCGGCGCGGCGTTTACGATCCGCCCATCCTTCCGTGGATCCCCGGCAACGAGGCCGCCGGGATTGTCGAGGCACTCGGCGCGAACGTCGATTCAAAGTGGCTCGGACGGCGAGTGGCCTTCTGGGCGCCGCGCACGAGCGGCGCGTACGCGGAGTACACGGCTGCGCCGGCGAATACGCTCTTCGATCTTCTCGACAACGTCGATGCTGCGACCGCCGCGGCACTGCCGGTTCAAGGACTGACCGCGTACGGTCTTGCGAATGCTGCGACGTCGCTGGCCGCAGGACAGAGCGCGCTGGTCCACGCGGCCGCGGGCGGAGTCGGCTCACTGTTGTTGCAGCTGCTGCGGCGTCGCGGCGTACGAACATTCGGCACCGCGTCGTCGGTCGCAAAACAGGACCGGGTGCGAGAACTGGGCGCGACTGCGCTGCCGTACGGGCCAGACTTGCCCGGACGGATTCAGGAAGCCACTGGCGGCCGCGGCGTCGATGCCGTCTTCGATTCGGTCGGACGAGCCACGCAGGCCGACAGCCTGGCGTGCCTCGCGCTCTACGGTCAGCTCGTCTTCTTCGGCGACTCCAGCGGCTCGCCGGTGTCTATCCATCCAGACGAGCTCTACGGTCGCAATCTGCGCATCAGCAGCTTCTGGCTGGCTGCCGATCCGCCGGAGCGTTGGGACGTGGCGAGGCGCGAGCTCCAGGACTGGGTCACGACGGACCAGCTGCGGGTGACGATCGATCAGACGCTTCCTCTCGCCGATGCCGCGGAGGCCCATCGCCGGCTCGAACAGCGGCAGACTCAGGGAAAGCTCATTTTGATTCCCTGACGGCCGCGTGTCGTGATGAGGGGATGGACTGTGAACAGGAGAGCTTTGCTCGTGTGCGTGTGCGTGGTTGCTCTCGTCTCGTCCGCCATCGCGCAGCAGTCAGCGCCGGCTGGCGCGGAGATCGACGCGATTGTCAGGCAAATCCTGGAGGAACGGTTGGCGGCGGGAGACATCCCCGACATTGGCCTCCTTGGGAACGCGAAGCGCATCGCGATTCGGTCCGATCTCCCGAAATCGCGGCTCCTCCTCGGGCCTCGCGCTGTTCCGGAGCGTCAAGGCTATGAGTTCCGGTTGATCTCGACAGCCGAGGCGACCGCGGAGGCAGACCGCACGAAGACGTCCGTGCTTTTCATCTCGATCGATCGCCTCGAGAAATCCGCAGATACCGTCAGCCTGTGGGTCGGTACGGACTTCGTATTGCCGTCAGACTCGAAGAAAGTAAAAACGTGCTGTTGTGAGAGCCTGGTGAAATACCAGCGAACGAATGGATCCTGGGCGTTTGCTGGCTGGGGTGCGGGTATCTGTCGCTGATCAATGTGGGCGCAGGCGATTTGACGAGAATTCGGCCGTAGCACTCGCGTTACATGACGCGGCAGATCAGCTCCGCGCCAACTCCGCCTCGACCCGCGCGCTGAGCTCGCGCAGACCCGCACTCTGCACAATCGCGTAGGCTGACTTCGCGTCGAGCTGACGCATGCCCTCCGGCAACTGTGCGATCAGCGTTCTCGCGCGCGCCTGCAGGTCGCTCAACGACGGCGTCGCGCGTTGACGTCGCCCGCCTGACATCACCTTCTCCAACAGCGGCTCGCCGTTCTTCGGAAGGGGCTCGCCCGCAAGTGAGACGACGTCTTCGATGGCCACGCCGTCACGAACGATTCGGCACACCTGCTTCGTGCCAGGCCACGTGGACTTGTCGGTGCTTCGCTTCATCACGGGACGCGGGTTCGCCGCCTCTCCGATCTCGACCAGCTTGTAGACACCGGAAAGCGCCGGCGCATCCTCCGACGTCGAGAGCGCCGTGCCGACGCCGAACGCGTCGATGGGCGCTCCTGCCGCGAGGAGCGCGGTGATGCGCCACTCGTCGAGGTCTCCGCTGGCGAGGATGCGCGTCGCGCCGAGACCGCCCTCGTCGAGGATCTGCCGCACCTCTCGGCTGAGCGCAAGCAGATCGCCGGAATCGAGCCTCACTGCCTGCGGGCGCAGACCCGAACGGACGATCAGCTTCGCCGCGTCGACGGTGTCATAGGTATCGATCAGGAGCACGGCCTGCTCCTTGAAGAGGTCCGCGTAGCTGACGAATGCGTCGCGTTCACTCGAGGACGCGAGCACCCACGAGTGCGCCATCGTTCCAGAGAGCGGGATGCCGAAGCACCGGCCGGCCTCGACCAGCGACGTGCTCGCGCAGCCCGCGATGAACGCGGCCCTCGCGGCGCCCAGCGCTGCCTCGAGACCGTGGGCGCGCCGCGCGCCGAACTCCATCACCGGCCGCCCGTTCGACGCGTGCACGATCCGCGCGGCCTTGCTTGCCACCGCGCTCTGATAATTCAGCGTGGCGAGGAGCGCCGTCTCGACGAGCTGGGCCTGCGCGAGCGGCGCAGTCACACGAAGGAGTGGCTCGTTTGGAAAGTACGGCATGCCCTCCGGCATCGCCCACACCTCGCCGCTGAACCTGAACGTTGTGAGGTACTCGAAGAATGCCGCGCCGACTCCCGCAAACGCGGCGTTGGCTCTGAGCCACTCGACGTCGTCGTCCGCGAACCGCAGGTTCTCGAGATAGGTCAGCGCTGACTCGAGACCGGCGGCAATCAGGTAGGTTCGATTGCGTGGTAACCGCCTGACGAACAGCTCGAACGTCGCGGGCACGTCGTGCCGATTCGACGCGACGTACCCCGCCATCATCGTCAACTGATAGAGATCAGTGGAAAGTATTGACATCGCCGGTTCAACGGGAGGAGATCAGGAGAACATTATTTGTCCACTGGTCTCCTGGTCTCGTGTTTTGATGTCGCAGGAAGGTCGCGTGCGTGCAATCGAGATTGCCCAACCTGGCGGACCCGACGTCCTGAAGATTGTCGAGCGTCCGGATCCGCGCGCCGGAGCCGGCGAGCTGCTCGTTCGCGTCGAGGCGGCCGGCGTGAATCGGCCGGACCTGATGCAGCGTCAGGGCAAGTACCCGCCGCCGCCAGGCGCGCCGGACATTCCCGGCCTCGAGATTTCCGGCACGATCCGGACGGTCGGGCCCGGCGTCACACGCTGGCGCGAGGGCGATCGCGTCTGTGCGCTCGTCGCCGGTGGCGGATACGCCGAGCTCTGCGTCGTGCCCGAGCCGCAATGCCTGCCGATACCGGACGGTCTCGACCCGATCGTTGCCGCCACAATTCCCGAGACCTACTTCACCGTCTGGACCAATCTTTTTCAACGCGCCGGCCTTCGGCGTGGCGAACGCGTCCTGGTCCATGGCGGCACCAGCGGCATCGGAACGACAGCGATTCAGCTGGGACGCGAGTGGGACGCGACGATCTTTGCCACTGCGGGATCGGATGACAAGTGCGCTGCCTGCGAGCGACTCGGCGCACGCGGTATCAACTACCGGACGACCGATTTCGTCGAGGCCATTCGGAGGCTGACTGCGGGCAAAGGCGTGAACGTGATCCTCGACATCGTCGGGGGTGAGTACCTGATGCGAAACATCGATTGCCTGGCAATGGAGGGACGGCTCGTCCAGATCGGGCTGCAGGGAGGCGCGCGAACCGAGATCAACCTCGCGTCGTTGATGCAGCGCCGCCTGACGCTGACCGGATCGACGCTCCGTCCCAGGAGCCCTGAGGAGAAAGGCGTCATCGCACGCGAGCTGGAGCAGCACGTGTGGCCGCTGCTCGCGTCGAAGCGCGTCGGTCCCATTGTTCATGCGGCGTTTCCCCTCGACAAAGCGGCGGACGCGCACCGGCTGCTCGAGTCCGGCGAGGTCATCGGGAAGGTCGTGCTCGACGTCCGCTGAGGCTCACGGGCGCGACGATTCGAACGGCTCTATTCTGCCGATCGCCCGCACACGCTTCGATCGTCGCAGGTAAATCAGCCACGCCACTGAATGCGCGACCATGAGGATTGCGAGCGGCAGTTTGTCACCGGGCATCGTGTGATGCGGCAGTGACGACCAGTAAAGCGACTGCACGCCGAGAATCGCGGCTACTGCCAGCGCGAATGCAGCCATCGCCGGTCCCGCCGGATTCCCGTTGGACAGCGCGCGAGATGCCGCGACCGACAGACCGGCGCTTCCGGCGTGCGCCAGCAGCTCGATGACGGCCGGCGCGCCGCGCATGCCGAGACTGTCGAGCGACAACAGCAGCTCACCCGCAAAGGTCACAGGCTGCCAGAGGTAGAGGACGACGGTCAGGACCAGCAGCCAGCCGCCCGGCACTAACGGTCCTCGCGTTCGTCCGCTTCCGGCGTCCGCTGAGGATGCGGTTCGGAAGGATCGAGCAGATGGCGTTGGGGCAAGCGGGCGCGCACGCGTTCTTCACCGCCGTGCAATGGGAGCAGAGCTGTTCGAGTCCGGCCGCCGCAGGCGCTCCCCATCAGACATCAAGTTCCTCGGCCTCCTCGGCGCGCTCCATGATGAACCGGAAGCGCGCCGATGGATCCTTCCCCATCAGCTCGTTAATCACACGGTCTGTGACGATGTGATCCGCGATGTCCACGCGCAGCAGGCGCCGCGTGCGTGGGTTGAGCGTCGTCTCCCACAACACCTTCGGCATCATCTCGCCGAGTCCCTTGAAGCGGGTGATTTCGGGCTTCGCCCGGCCGTTGCCATGCAGCTTCAGCAGCCGATCGCGATGGGCGTCGTCGAGCGCCCAGAACGTATCCTTGCCGATGTCGATTCGGTAGAGCGGCGGCTGCGCGAGGTAGACGCGACCCGACGTGATCAGCCCGGGCATGTGGCGATAGATGAACGTCATCAGTAGCGTGGCAATGTGATGACCGTCCGAGTCGGCGTCGGCCAGGATGATGACGCGGCCGTAGCGCAGGCGGGCGAGATCGAAGTTCTTGCCGAGGCCGCAGCCCAGCGCCGTCACTAGATCCGAGAGCTCCTTGTTTTCAAGGACCTTCGCCAGCGATGCGCTCTCGGTGTTGAGGACTTTGCCCCGAAGCGGGAGGATGGCCTGCCGTGCGCGATCGCGCCCCTGCTTTGCGGAACCGCCGGCGGAATCGCCCTCGACGATGAAGATCTCGCTGTCGGCCAGACCGGACGACGTGCAGTCACTCAGTTTGCCGGGAAGCGTCAGACGGCTCGAGGTCGCCGTCTTGCGCGCGACTTCCTGCTGCGCGGCCCGGCTCGCTTCGCGCGCGCGCGCGGCGAGGATGATCCGCGCGACGATCGATTCGGCGACGCTGATGTTCGTGTTCAGCCAGTGCTCGAGCGCCGGCCTGACCTGCGCGTCCACGGCCGACATGACTTCGGGATTGTTCAACCGATCCTTCGTCTGACCCTGGAACTGCGGCTCTTCCACGAACACGCTGAGGACGCCGATGAGTCCTTCGCGAATGTCTTCAGCGGTGAGCGTGACGCCCTTCGGCGACAGGTTGTGCGTATCGATGAAATTCCGGACGGCTTTGCCGAGTCCGGCGCGGAACCCGTTCTCGTGGGTTCCCCCGGATCCGGTCGGGATGCCATTCACGTAGCTGCGCAGGTGCTCGTCGGTCGATTGGGTCCACTCGAGCGCGAGGTCGAGCCGCACGCCGCTCTCGTCGTGCTCGCGCGAAAGCGTGAACGGCGCTTCGTGGACCGGCACGGCATTCCGCTCGGAGAGGATCTTCCTGAGGTAATCCGACAGCCCCTCGGTGTGCTGGAAGACGTGCTTTTCGCCCTTCGCCTCGTCCTCGAACGCGACGCGCACGCCCTTGTGGAGATAGCTCGAGACCTCGAGCCGCTGCTTGATGATCTCGGCGTCGAATTCAGTCTTTGGAAAAATCGTGGTATCAGGGCGGAAGAACACGGTCGTCCCGGTTCCTCGGGCGGCGCCGATCTTCTTCAGGGCGCCGACCATCTGCCCCTGCTTGAACCGCATCTCCCATTGCGCGCCGTCGCGCTTCACCGTGGCGACGAGCTCGCGCGACAGCGCGTTCACAACGCTCGCGCCGACGCCGTGCAGTCCGCCGGCCGTCTTGTAGCTGCCCTTCTCGAACTTGCCGCCCGCATGGAGCGTCGAGAAGATGACCTCGAGCGCACTCTTCTTCGTTTTCGGATGCTTGTCGACCGGTATGCCCCGGCCATCGTCGGCAATCGTGATCGAGCTGCCATCCTCGTGCAGCGTGACGACGACGTTCGACGCGTAGCCGTTCATGGCTTCGTCGATCGAGTTGTCGAGGATTTCCCAGACGAGGTGATGCAACCCGGCGGCGCCGACGCCGCCGATGTACATGCCGGGACGCTTGCGGACGGGCTCGAGCCCCTCGAGAACGGTGATGTCTTTTGCGGTGTAGGTCGTGGCCATTCAGTTCTGACGATGGATGAGCAGGATCTTAGCACGCGATCAATGGGCGAAACCCCTTTCAGCCCGCGTTCGGGCGCGGACGTAGAATACGTTGGTGAGCGTTTCTCCGCGCACGCGCCGGCTCCTCGCGACCGCCGTGCTCATTGCCTCGTGCGCCGCAGTCGCAAGCGCGCAGTACAGGCGGGGTGGCCGCTATTTCGGGGGGTTGCGCACGCCAACGCCGGACAGCTTCGACGGTTCCTTCAATTTCTGCCGGATCATGTTTCCGAACGCGCCCGACGCGGACGGCAATGGCTGGGCGGTCGACTATCCGCGCGCGGACGTCAACCTCTCGATCCGGCTGTCCGAACTGACCAAGACGCACATCAGCGTCGAGAAAACAGGCGAACCGAATCATCTCGTGTTGAACATGACCGATCCCGAGATGTTCCAGTGCCCGTTCATCATGATGACCGAGCCCGGCGGCGCCTACATCGGCGATGAAGAAGCGGCGAAACTGCGTGAGTATCTTCTCAAGGGCGGCTTCCTCTGGGCCGACGACTTCTGGGGCAGCTACGCCTGGGAGCATTGGGTCAACGAGATCGACAAGGTCCTTCCGCCGCACGAATACCCAATCGTGGACCTGCCGCTGGACCATCCGATCTTCCGCATGCAGTTCCAGGTGCCGCGCGTGGTCCAGGTCCCGTCGATCAACTACTGGGCCGGCACCGGCGGCGGTACATCCGAGCGTGGGGCAGACAGCGCCGAACCGCACGCGCGCGGCATCTCCGATTCGCACGGACGGCTGATGGTGCTCATGACGCACAACACCGACTTCGGCGACGCCTTCGAACGCGAGGGGGACGACCCGCGCTACTTCTATCAGTTCTCCGTGGACGGCTACGCCTTCGGCATCAACGTGCTGCTCTACTCGATGACGCACTGACGACGTGACTACTCGAGCATCGCGTGTGCTTGCCCTCTCAGTGATGACCGTCGCCTGGTGCGCAGCGGCGGCGGCGCAGCGCCCGACCGACGTGATCCGGTGGAGCGCGGCTGGGCCGGATGTCCCCGTGAAGCGCGGCAGCAGCGCAATGATTCGTCTCACGGTTGACATCGAGCCGGGCTGGCACCTCTACGCATTCAAGCAGCCTCCCGGCGGCCCCCGATCGCTCGAGGTCAACGCGGGCAAGGACGCGCCGATCGCTATCGTCACCGCAAAGATCGATGCGCCTCCGCCGAAGGTCCAGCACGACCCCAACTTCAAGCTGGACACGCCCTACTACGACGAGCGAACGACGATTACCGTGCCGGTGCGTATCGCCGCGTCAGCAGAGGCCGGCTCGCGGCGCGCGTCCCTGGACATCGTGTTCCAGGCCTGCACCGAACGGCTTTGCCTGAGGCCCTACACCGAAACCGTAACCGTGGACCTCACCATCGCGGACGTGGCTGGCGGGAGCACGGACCGTTGATGAGACCCGCGGGTCTCGTCGCGACGGTTGTGGCGGCGATGAGCCTCGCTTCGCCGGAACCGCAAACCGTGACGCCGCAATCGTGCGTCCAGTCGGCCCGAGCTGAGGCGGTGGCCCGACAGCGTCAGACGCAGCCGATGACGGCCGCGATCCTCCGTCAGATCGAGGCCGACCGGATCGCATCGGTCAGAAAATGCGCGGCGGCGTTCGACCTCGACAAAACCGCGCCGCAGGATCTCGCCGGGCTGGCTGACTTGTACGCGGAGGCCATGCAACCGGACCTCGCGGAGCGCGCGATCGCTCGTGGAATGCAGCCTGGGTTGCTCGATACGGAGAGCCAGGCCGCGCTTCTCGGGACCGGCATTCGGAACCTGCTGCGTCAGCCGAAATCGCCGGAGCGCAACGCAAAAGCCGAAGCCTACATGACTCGGCTCGACTCCCTTCCTGAGGCTGCGCTCGATCAACAGCTCGCCGCGCACCTCGCGCTCAATGGCTACTATCGCGGCGACGACATCGACGCAGGGATCATCCGCCACTCGACCTGGCTCATCGACATCGCTCCAAAGCTGAACGCCGATCGGCGCAGGCGCTTCGGCTTTCAGATTCTGGGCGCCTACGAGAACCTCGCCGAGGTGCTCGCCGGCCAGGGTGAGCACCAACGCGCCGTGGAGCTGCTGCAGCGCGCACCGAGGGAACTGAGCGACGTGCCGGGCGCTGAGAGGCGCGTCGCCCAAAGCCTCGAGCGCTACCTGCTGGTTGGCAAGCCCGCTGCGGCGATCTCCGCGCCGGTCTGGCTGAACACGCCACCGGGAACGACCGCGCTCGAGATGAAAGGCTCAGTGACGCTGCTGCAGTTCACGGCGCACTGGTGCGGACCGTGCCGCGAAAGCTACGCGGGCATCCAGCGCCTGCGACAGCGTTTCGCCAACCGCCCGTTCCGGGTCGTGTTCGCGACCGAGCTGTATGGGTACTTCGAAGGCGAACGCAACCTCCCGGCGGCCGAGGAAGTCGCGCGCGATCGCACGTATTTCGCCGGGCTCGGCCTCGACGTTCCCGTCGCCATCGGCAGGAACGGCGAATCCACGGTCGACGGGCGTCCGGTCTACACCCCGGACCCGAACACCCTCGCCTACGCGGTGAGCGGCATCCCGCAGATCAACGTCATCGACCGCGAGGGCACGCTCCGCCTGATCATGATCGGCTACGACGACGCCAACGAGGAGAGGCTGGCGTCGTTCATCGAGACGCTGCTTCGTTAACGACTACTCCAACGCCTTCTTCAGTATCGCCATCTGACCCGAGTGGTAGGCGTCGTGCTGCACGATGCCGTGGAGCAGCGTGTAATGGGAGACGCCCGCGCCCGTTTCCCGGACGCGGGGATCGTTGGTCGGCTCGAAGATCTTTGCTTCCGGCAGTGTGCGCACAGCCGCGGCCAGCGCCGCGTGCGCCCGATCGAGTGCCGCGAGCGCGTCCGTCCAACGCGCGTCCGTGGGCTCGCCAACGGTGGGCCAATCACCTTCCTTGGGCTCACCTGCGGGCGCACCGCCAATCCGCCGACGCACTTCGTTCTTCCACGCCGTCATGTGCAGCACGAGCTCCCAGATCGTGTGCCCGTGTGGAATCGGCCTGGCAGAGGCCTGAGCGGCAGTGACGCCGCGAAGGACGCGGGTCACGGGCGATCCATGCCAGGTGTCCCCGGTGTGATCGCGTTCGAGCTCGTCGAGGATGCGATCGATTTCGGACATAGATAGTGGTCCGGCTTCAATCCAGCAGCAGCGCTCCCGGATCCTCCACCAGTTCCTTCACGCGGACGAGGAATCGCACCGCTTCCGAACCGTCGACGATGCGGTGGTCGTAGGTGAGGGCGATGTACATCATCGGCCGCACGGTGACCTGGCCGTTGACGGCGACTGGTCGATCCTGAATCTTGTGGAGCCCGAGGATGCCGACCTGCGGTGGATTGATGATCGGTGTGCTCAGAAGCGACCCGAACACGCCACCGTTGGTGATCGTGAACGTCCCGCCCTTCAAGTCCGCCAGCGACAGCGTCCCATCGTCGGCACGTTTCGCGAAGTCGCGGATCTGCTTTTCGATCTCGGCGAAGCCGAGGCGTTCGGCATCGCGGATGACCGGGACGACGAGCCCTTCGGCCGCACCGACCGCCACGCCGATGTCGTAGTAGTGCTTGAGGACCATCTCGTCGCCCTGGATTTCCGCATTGAGACGCGGATACGCACGAAGGGCGCCGATCGAAGCCTTGACGAAGAACGACGCGATCCCGAGGCCGACACCGTGACGCTCCTTGAACGCCTGCTTGTGGCGCTCGCGGAGCGCCATGACCGCGCTCATGTCCACTTCGTTGAAGGTGCTGAGCAGTGCCGCGGTGCTTTGTGCCTCGACGAGCCGTCTGGCGATCGTCGCGCGGCGCTTGGACATCCGCACCCGTTCCTCGACGCGATCGCCCGCGGGCGTCCGCGGCGGCTCGGCGACCGGGGGCGCGGCCTTGGCGCGAGCCGCCTCGGGCCCGGCCGGCGCGGGAGCGGACTTGCCGTCGCCGGTGACTGACGCCGCGGCCTGTTCGACATCGCGGCGCATCACGCGTCCCGCATCCCCGCTGCCCTGCACCCGCGACAGGTCGACTTCGTGTTCCTCGGCGGCCTTGCGTGCGGTCGGCGTCGCACGAGTGGCCTTCGCGGCGGCGGGCTGCGGCGCGGACGCCATCGCCGGCTTGGTCGGGGGCGCCAAAGGGGCGGCCGGCGCGGGAGCAGCTTTTGCGGCGGGCTGCGCCGTTGCGGCGGCGCTGGCGGATTCATCGATCACGCCGAGGACCTCGCCAACCTTGACGTCCTCACCATCGCCGCGCGCGATGCGGCTCAGCACGCCTGCCTGCGGCGCGCCGACCTCGAGATCGATCTTGTCGGTCTCGAGCTCGACGAGTGGATCGCCCGCCGACACGACGTCTCCCTCCTTGCGCAACCACTTCGCGACGCGCGCGTCGACGATGGACTCACCCACTTCGGGCACAACGATGTTCGCTGGCATCAAATCCTCGTCACGGACTCTGAAGGAACCTGGCCTACGCCATGGACCATTTGCCCTTTACCATTGCCATTCCGAAGGATTACTCGTTGACCCCGGTCAGCCGCGTGTCCTGCTCGGTCGTTCTGGCGGCCGGAAGATTGGACTTCACGGCCGGACGAGCGCCGTAGGCCTGATCGACGAGCACCTGCTGGTTGTGAGCATGACGCGCCGCGGATCCTTCCGCGGGGCTTGCGCTGCGCGGCCGCGCAACACGCCGCACGGGCCGTCCGTCCGCAATCTCCTGCAGATGAGGACGGATGTAGTCCCACGCACCCATGTTCTCTGGCTCTTCCTGCACCCAGACGATTTCCTCGAGGTGCGGGTAGCGCCCGACCGTGGCGCGGAGATCGCGCATCGGCGGCGGGTAGAGGAGCTCGACGCGACAGATCGCGACGTCCGGCCGTTTGGAGCGATGCTCCGCAGCCATGAGGTCGACATAGACTTTGCCGCTGCAGAAGATCACCCGGCGGACCTCCCCCGCACGCCCCTCGGCCTCTTCGTCTGGAATCACGAGCTTGAAATGGCCCTCAGCCAGCTCGCGGGGGGTCGACGCCACTGCCGGGTGGCGCAGCAGGCTCTTGGGCGTCAACACCACGAGCGGGAGCGGATCGATGATGAGCAGCGCGGCCTGCCGCCGCAGCAGATGGAAACACTGAGCCGCCGTCGTGCAGTTCGCGACACGGATGTTGATGTCAGCCGCGAGCTGCAGGAAGCGCTCGGGTCTCGCGCTTGCGTGATCCGGGCCCTGCCCCTCATGCGCGTGGGGCAGCAGTAGCACGAGTGACGGCCGAAGCCCCCACTTGCCACGCGCCGACACGATGAACTCGTCGATCATGACCTGGGCGCCGTTGATGAAGTCGCCGTACTGCGCTTCCCAGATCACCAGCCGGGATCGTTCCTGGATGTTGTACCCGTACTCGAAGCCGACGACGGCGTTTTCGGTCAGCGGGCTGTTGTGGATTTCGAAGGCCGCGCGCGCCTGGGGCATCGTCTGCAACGGCACGTGGACTTTGCCCGTGGCCGCATCGTGAAACACGGCGTGGCGATGACTGAAGGTGCCGCGCTCGACGTCCTCGCCGGTCAGTCGGATGCTGACCCCGTCGGCGAGAATCGACGCGAGCGCCAGCTCCTCGGCCGTGGCCCAGTCGATCGTTCGCTCGTCGGGCGCATCGAGCACGAGGGCGCGCTTGTCGCGCGCGCGCTCGAGCTTGCGGTGCATCGTGAAGTCGGACGGCATCGACAGGAGCGCCGTGTTCAGTTCGCGCAGGGTCTCGAGCGGCACAGCGGTCCGCGCCCTGCCCGCCGCGCCGGGAGGCGCGGGTTCTGGCTCGGGCTCGACCAGGTCCTGTTCAGGTCGAAGCGCGTCGAGCGCCGCCTGCATCTCCTCGACGCGGGTGCGCCAAATCGTCTCCGCCTTCTCCGCAGGGATGACGCCGCGCTCGATCAACGTGCGCGCCCAGATCTCCCGGACCGTCGGATGCTCGGCGATCCGCTGATACATCAATGGCTGCGTGAACGCCGGCTCGTCCCCTTCGTTATGACCGAAACGCCGGTAACCGATGAGGTCAATCAGGAAGTCCCGCTTGAACCGCGCCCGGTAGGCGAACGCCAGCCGCGCGGCTTCCACGCAGGCCTCGGGATCGTCCGCATTCACATGCACAATCGGGATCTTGAAGCCGCGGGCGAGCCCGCTCGCATACGACGTGCTGTACGAGTCCTCGGGTCCGGTTGTGAATCCCAGCTGATTGTTGGCGATGATGTGGATTGTGCCGCCCGTGCGGTAACCAGGCAGCCTGCCCAGATTCAGCGTTTCGGCGACGACGCCCTGCCCGGGGAACGCCGCGTCGCCGTGGATGAGGATCGGAAGGCTGCGCCCAGGATCGAACTTCGGTGCGCCGGGGGCATCGACGATTGTTCCCGCGGCGCGCGCCATGCCCTCGACGATCGGATCGATCGCCTCGAGGTGGCTCGGATTCGGCGGCATCGACACGACCAGGTCCATGGTCGCGCCACCTTTGATCGCTCGATGCGCGCCCGCGTGATACTTGACGTCACCGGTCCAGGCCATGTCCTCGCGGAAGATGCGGGACGAAACCGGATCCTTGAACTCGGCGAGGATCTGCGCGTACGGCTTGTTGAGCACGTGCGCCATCACGTTCAGCCGTCCACGGTGGGCCATGCCGATCATGATCTGCCTGGTGCCGGCCTCGGCCGCCTCGGCGATCACTTCGTCGAGCACCGGCACCATCATGTCCAGGCCTTCGATCGAGAATCGTGTCTTGCCCGGGAACGTGCGGTGGAGAAACCGCTCGAACGCTTCGATCTGTGACACGCGATCGAGGATGGCGACGGGATCGATCGGATCGGCCGGCGCGCGGAACCGGCCAACTTCGGCGGCCTGCCGCAGCCAATCGCGCTCGTCGGGCACGAACACGTGCGAGTAGTCGTAGCCGGTCTTCGAGCAATAAATGCGGCGCAGCGCCTCGATTGCGTCGAGCGCGGTTGGCACGGGGTCAGACAAGGCGCCGGCGACCAGCGCGCCCGGAAGCGCGCGCAGATCCTCGTCCGTGACCCCATGGGTCTGTGCGAGCAGCGAGGGATCACCGAGGGGCGGCCGGCTGTTGAGGGGATCGAGCTGCGCGGCGAGGTGCCCGTACCTCCGGATCGACTCCGCCAGATTGACCGCGCCGACGATTTTCTGGAGCGGCAACCCGTCTGTTACAGCCCGATCCGCGTCCGCCGGCGGCGTCCACGTCTCGAACAGTGCACGCGTATCGGGATCGACCGACGAGGGATCGTGACGGTACTTCTCGTACAGCTCGAGTACGTAGCCGCGGTTGAGCCCAGTGAAGTCCTGCCACCCTGTCATATCTTTATAATCCTACCCCATGCGCCAGCTCCTTCCGGCCGTGACAGTGACCGTCGCTGCCGCGATTCTTGGCGTGGAAGCCTACGCGGCATCGGGCGATGTGCGCGTTCACCGCACAGCGCCGCGACCGGCGCTGCCGCCGGCGCTGGGTGCACAACGAGGCACGAAGCCACCCGCGCCTGCGCAGATTGTCACGCCGGCGGTCAGGCTCCGCGACGAGGCTTCGACAGCGCCGCGATTGGTAGGACCATGGCCTATCGCGTCCTGTTGCCGGAGCACTATGCCAATGGGCTGCGGCGCTTTCCGGTGCTGTATCTGCTCCACGGCTTGACGGGGAGACTACGAAGAAGTTGGGGGGTTGAATTCTTCGGAGCCGGACTCTACTCGTAGCGCAGAGCCACGATCGGATCCACGCGTGCGGCGCGGGCGGCCGGAGCCCAAGCGGCGACGATGGCGACGAGGCCGAGCACCGCGGAGACGATGGCGATCGTGACGGGATCGAGCGTCGTCACCCCGAATAGCAGTCGTTCCAGGCTGCGTCCGGCGACGAGCAGCAGCGCAATTCCAATCGCGAGGCCCACAACGCTCATCGTCAGCACCTGCTTGATGACGAGCCAGATGACGGTTCGTCGCTGCGCCCCGATCGCGAGCCGCACGCCCATCTCCTGCGTACGGGCGCTGACGGAGTACGACATCACACCGTAGATCCCGATCGCGGCGAGCAGGAGCGCAAGGGCCGCGAAGATCGTCAGCAGAACGGCTGAAATGCGCTGCTGGAACGACGACGTCGCCATCGCTTCTTCCAGAGTCTGAATCGCGTAGATCGGCTGCTCGCGATCGAGCGCCGCGAGGGTCTGCCGGATGTCCGGCAGGACGGCTGCCGGCGACACGTCGGTGCGGACGAGCAGGAACAACTGGTTCCAGGCGGACTGCTGCTCGACGGGCACGAAAATCTCCGGACGCGTCGGCTGGCTCGCGCCGTTGTTCCGGAAATCCGCTACGACCCCGACGATGGTGGTCCAGGGTCGTGGACGATCGCTACTGCCGATCGTCAGCCGTCGCCCGATGGGCTCGGTGCCGGACAGATAGCGAGCTGCGAATGCCTCGTTGACAATGGCGACCGGCGGCGTGTCGAGCCGATCGGAAGACATGAAGGCTCTTCCCGCGTGCAAGGGAACGCGGAGCGTTTCGAAATGGCGCGGGGTAGCGACGGTGATCAGCGCGGTCGGCAAAGTTGTGCCTGCCGCACCTCCCTGCTCGAGCGCGAATTGGGTGCCGAAAGCGCCGATCGGTGGAAACTGCGATGACGCCGACACGGCCCGCACACCGGGCACCGCCGAGACGCGCTCGACGAGCTGATTGAAGAACGCGTTGACGGCCTTTCCATCGTAGCGCTCGCGCGGAAGTGTGAGCCGCATCGTGAGGACGCCGCGCGGGTCGAATCCCGTGTCGAGCCGGCGGATATTGGCGAAGCTCCGCACCAGCAAGCCGGCGCCGAGCAGCAGCACGACTGAAAGCGCGATCTCCGCGACGACGAGCGCCTGACGCAACCGGCGGCCGGCCCGCGCGCCGCCGGCGCGAACGTCTCCCTTTAGGGAGTCGTGCGGATCGGTGCGCGTGGCGAGGAGCGCCGGGAGAAGGCCGACGAGCAGACCGGAGGCCGACGCGAGGACCAGGCTCCAGACGAGCACGCGCAGGCTGAGGCCGGCGTGCAGGCCGAGCATACGGAACTGCGCCGGAATCACGACATCCGCGAACCTCAATCCGAGATAGGCCACTCCGAGCCCGAGGAGGCCCCCGGCCAGCGCCAGCAGCAGGCTCTCGGTCAGAAGGTGACGCGCGAGACGCCAGCGCGCGGCGCCCAGCGCAAGACGAACCGCGAGCTCGCGCTGCCGCGTGGTCGACCGCGCGAGGACGAGATTGGTGAGGTTCGCGCACGCAATCAGCAGCACGAAGCCCACGGCGCCGAGCAGAATCAGCGCCCCCGGGCGAACGTCCTGCATGAGCGCCGAAGCCCACGGCGTCGCGGTGAGCCGCCAGCCCTGATACTCCTTGAACGTTCCGCCTTCCGCCAGCTCGACGCGGCCGGCTATCGTCGCGAGCTCCGCGTTCGCCTGGACTGCGGTCGCTCCGGGGGCCAGCCGCGCGAGCACCGTGAACTGCCTGACGTTGCGCGGAACCCCCGCGGGATCGCCGCCCCACGGAATCCAGAGATCGGTACCGATGAGCAGCAGTCCTGGCGGCATGACCCCGACGATGGTGCTGCCGACACCGCCGATGCGAATCGGGCGGTTGAGGATGGCCGGATCGCCGCCGAATTGGCTCTGCCACAAGCGATGGCTGATGATCGCGACCGCCGGCCCGTTCTGCCCGAGCTCCTCGGGTGTGAAACCTCGCCCGAGCACCGGCTTCATGCCGACCACGGGAAACGGATCGTCGAGTACAAGCGCGGTGAACACCCTCTCCGGGACGTCACCGCCGGAGATATTGCGGTTGCCGAGATCGAACGCCGCGGTCAGCGCGAACGATCGATTCGACTTGATGTCCGCGTACTCAGCTGGCGAAAGCACCTCGACGTAACTCGTCTCCGACGACAGCTTCGGGAACGTCACCCCAACCGAGACCAGGCGATCGGGATCCGGATACGGGAAAGGGTGGAGCACGAAGCCGTCGATCATCCCGTAGATCAGGCTGTTGCCGCCAATCGCGAGCCCGAGCGAGACGACCGCGACGAGCGCAAACAGTGGCTGACGCACGAACTGGCGGGCGGCGTAGCGGACGTCCTGAAAGAGCGTCTCCATCTCCCCTCTCCTCTCCCGCGGCGGCAATCGCGGCGCGCCGCGTGACGGCGCGGCCGCACGCGACAGCTGCCGGTAACGCTGACGCATCGCGCTGCCGGCGAGGTCACGTCCGATGAAAAACAGGAACGCGACGACGGCGCGAATGCCATGACGACGGGATCGCGTGAGGTCGCACGCGAAAGCGTCGAGCATCTCTTCGGCGTAGGCGCGACGGAAGTCTCGCGGATAGAGCCGAAGCAGCAGCCGGTACAACCAGATCACGCGAGTCCCTTCTTCAGCCGAGGGTGCGCGCGCGCGCGATCGACGAGCAGACTGAGCTGGCGAAGCTCCGCCCTGAGGGTGCCCCACCCGCGATCCGTCAGGCGGTAATAGCGCCGCTGGGCTTCCTGACCGTTCGCCGGGTCGGAGGCAAGGGCGCCTTCGATGAGGCCCCCCTCTTCCAGACGCTGGATCGCTTCGTACAGCGTGCCGGGTCCCAGCCGCACGGCCCCGTCGGTCCGCTCTTCGACTTGCTGCTTGATGGCATAGCCGTGACGCGCCCCCTCGGCCAGGACGAGCATGATGTGCAGGACGGGCAGAGACAGCCCTTTTCGGGCAGAATCGGCGGCTCGAGGCATAAACGTATCGTTAGACGATATGTGTGGTGGCGAAGTTTACTTTCTTTTACGCTCAGCGCCATGCGCCGCCTCGCCGTCGTGCTCCTGCTCCTTGGCCTCGTGCGCGTCGGACTCGTGGCACAGGGGTCCCTGCCCTGGCCGCCGGATCCCGCGGTCATCGGGCCGGAAGCCGCGACCCAGGCTTACCTCGCGACGCTGCCGCCGGACAAGAAAGCCCGTTCGGACGCGTATTTCGAAGGAGGCTACTGGCTCGATCTCTGGGACACGCTCTGGTCGGCCGGCGTCTTTATCCTGCTCATGCACGCAGGGTGGTCCGCCCGACTGCGCGACTGGGCCGCGCGGATCGTGCGACGCAGGTTCCTGGTGCCCGTGCTGTATTGGATCGCGTTCCTGGCGATCACCTACGTCCTGAGCTTCCCCTTGTCGGCGTACACCGGCTTCTTCCGAGAGCATCAATACGGTCTCTCGACCCAGACGTTCGCGGCCTGGCTCTTCGACGATCTGAAGGGGCTGGCGATCAGCGCCGTGCTCGGCGCGATCCTGATGGCCGTTCTCTACGCGGTGCTGCGGCGCACCGGCCGGAGCTGGTGGATCTGGGGAGCGGCGGTCACGATCGCGTTCCTCGCGTTCTTCTTCACGATCGCGCCCGTCTACCTGGCGCCGATGTTCAACACCTATCAGCCGCTCCGCGACGAATCGATCCGCGGGCCGATCCTGAGAATGGCACGCGCCAACGGCATCGCGGCGAGCGAAGTCTGGGAGGTGGACGCCTCGCGGCAGACCACACGCATCAGCGCCAACGTCAGCGGCATGTTCGGCACCGAGCGCATCACGCTGAACGACAACCTGCTGAAGCGCGCCTCACCGGCTGCCATCCAGGCCGTGATGGGCCACGAGATGGGCCACTACGTCCTGAATCACGGCTACAAGATGCTGGTGTCGTTCTCAGTCCTGATCGCCATCGGCTTCGGACTCATCGGGTGGGCGTATCCGCGTCTCGCTGTCCGTTACCGGGATCGCTGGCACATTGGCGGGATCGAGGACCCGGCAGGGTTGCCGCTGGCGGCGCTGATCATGACGCTCTATCTCTCGGTTCTCACGCCGGTCCTCAACACGATCGTGCGGACGAGCGAGTACGAGGCCGATGTTTTCGGGTTGAACGCCGCCCGCCAGCCGGACGGCTTCGCCGAGGCGACGCTGCTGCTGAGCGACTATCGGAAGCTGGCTCCCGGTCCACTCGAGGAGATCATCTTTTTCGATCACCCCAGTGGGCACACGCGCATCTTCACCGCGATGCGGTGGAAGGCCGAACAGCCGCGCTGAAACCAGCGGATCAGCGACGGCGCCGGGGAATGGTGAGCGTCTTCCAGGTGGACGAGTTGAGGTGCTTCGCGAGGAAGACGATCTGACCGACGTGGTAGGCGTGGTGGGTCATCTGACGATCGAGCGCCTGGATCACGGAATGGCGCTCTCCCCTGATGTACACGTCGCGCAGCAAGTCGTCGTTCTTCAACGCATCGAGCGCGGCGAAGAGGACCGCCCAGCCGCGTTCCCAGTCGGCCATGACCGATGCGCGATCGGGTGGCACGTCGATCTCGAACTCGCCGTCGCGATTGCGATCGGGCTTCTCGCCATCGGTCGTGAGGAAATCGGTGAAGCGCGACCGCAGGTTGCCGGCCTCGTGCTTCATGATGATCGCGATGCTGTTGGACTCGTCGTCGATCGTCGCGTGAAGCTGATCGTCGCTCACCTGCGCGAGCGCCCCTTCCGCGAGCTTCTTGAGTTTCCTGAACTGGTCACGGACGTCGTCGATGTATGCGGTTTCGATCATTGGCAACGCTCGAATGGATCAGGATCGCCGGCCGCGGTCCGCGGTCCGCAATCGGAATTCAGCAACCAGCGCACGGCGGACAGCGGACAGCGGACAGCCGACAGCGATCCTGACTTCATCACGACCCGAAGCAGTACAGCGTGTGCCGCGTCCGCAGGTAGATGCGGCCGTCGACGAGCGCGGGCGTCGCGTAGATGTCGTCCTCCAGATCGTTGACCTTGACCGGTTCGAGATTGCCGTCCGGCTTGAGGACGACGACCTTGCCCTTCTCGCTCGCCATGAAGATCTTGCCGTCCGCGGCGACCGGTGACGCGTAGTAGTGATCGAGCGCCCCCTTGAGGCGGCCCTGCTGGATGACTTCCCCGGTATCCGGCTTGAGTGTGGTGACGATGCCGC
Organism: Vicinamibacterales bacterium; assembly: GCA_036258055.1. Classification (GTDB taxonomy): domain Bacteria; phylum Acidobacteriota; class Vicinamibacteria; order Vicinamibacterales; family 2-12-FULL-66-21; genus DATAEK01. The sequence continues at coordinate 35,602 of DATAEK010000118.1, read as the reverse complement.
CGTCGTTCACCATGTAGAGCACGTTCTGATAGATGAGCGGCGAGGGAAGCTGCGGTACGGAACGCTGATACTTCCAGCGGACCGCGGAATCCGTCGTGTCCCCCTTGCCCCCGAGTCGAATCGCGAGCATCCCGTTCTCGGAGTCTGCCGTCGCCTTGTAGTAGTCCCACTCCTCGCGGTCGAGCGACTTGTCGCCGTCGAGATCGATGAACTGCAGGATCGCTTTCACGTGCTGCGTGGGGAATTCCGATTCCGACAGCTTGCCATCGCCGTTCGCATCCGCCTTCGGGAACACCTCGCTCGCCGGCGGCACTTCCACGTGACGACCGGGATCGTTGTCAGGGGAGCCGAAGCCGTTGATGTACAGCGTGTCTCCCTGAATCACCGGCACGGACTTGATCTCGAACGACAAGCCGCGAACCCACCACACCTTGGCGCCGTTTTTGGCGTCGTACGCCGTGAGCAGGAACGATCCCGCGACGAGGATCTGGGTGCCGCCCGACGCTGGGCGATAGACGATCGGCGTCGAGTGGCCGCTCTTCGCCTCGGGACGCGAAGTGCGCCACCGTTCCTGGCCGGTCTTCTTGTCGAAGGCGGCAATGAAGGATCCCTTGCTCTGGTCGCAGTTGAGCACGACCTCGTCGTCGATGATGACGGGTGAGGCGCCCATGCCGTAGACGTTGTTGAAGGGACCGAGCGGCTTGCGCCACAGTTCCTTCCCATCCATGTCGTAGGCCAGGAGGCCGTAGTCGGCGAAGAAGAACACGACCGTCGTCCCGTCGGTGACCGCGCTCGGCGCCGCCGGATGATTGCGCTTGTCGAGCTTCTCTGTTCGATCCCTCGGCGCATCGTGCTGCCAGATGATTTTTCCGGTCTTGCGATCGAGGCAGATTGTGACGAGCCGATCGTTCTGTATGCCGGTCAGAAAGATCCGATCGCCGCTGATGATTGGCGAGGAGTAGCCCTCAGGCAGGTCCGCCTTCCAGATGACGTTGGTCGCCGGACCGAAGTCGGTCGGAAGCCCCTTGGTATCGGAAAGGCCCGAGCCGTTCGGGCCGCGGAAGCGGCTCCACTCCTCGGTGGGGCTCGCGGCCGGAGTCACGAGGAGCGCGATGAGGAGAACGACTGTGGTCATCATGGGTGGAGTATATCCCTACTGAAGATTGAGGATTGAAGATTGCGGATCGCTGATTGTTGATTGAGGATTGGAGATTGACGATCGCTGAATTGTCGATGGCGGATTGGAGATTGGCAATTGATGATTGCCCGATTGCGGATTGGTGGGAGTAAGCGGGCGCGGGTCAGATCTTCATTCCGCATTCCACAATCAGCGATCCGCCCTCATCAGTCCTCAATCATCATTGAACGCGTAGGGCGACAATGGGATCGATACGCGTGGCACGCCGGACCGGTACGTAGGCCGCCGCCAGGGCGACGAAGGCGAGCACGGCGGTCACCGTCGAGTAGGTGACCGGATCCGCAGCCGAGACCCCGAACAGGATGCTCGAGGAGAGGCGGGCGATGAGCGCGCCTCCGGCAAGACCGATGGTCAGGCCGATGACCATGAGCACCAGGGTTTGGCGCAGAATCAATCGCCGGATGTCTGCGCCGATGGCACCGAGCGCCATCCGGATCCCGATCTCCTGTACCCGGCGGCTCACCGAGTAGGCGATCACCCCGTAGAGTCCTCCAGCAGCGAGGATGAGCGCCAGCACAGCGAATGCGATGAACATGCCGATCAGGATTCGGCTGCTCGACAGATCGTCGTTGAATGCTTCGTCGAGCGTGCGCATCTGATAGACGGCGACGTCGGCGTCCGCGGCGCGGACTTCACCGCGCACGGCTGACGTGAGCGCCGTCGTCTGCGGCGCGCGCACCATCAGGACCAGCCCGCGCGCGGGATTCTGACGCGCCGGGAGGTAGATTTCCGGGTCCGTTCCGGTCAGGTCCGGCCGCTTCACGTCGCCGGCCACCCCGACGACGACGAGCCACCGGCGATTGCTGGATGGGTCGTCCAGCGCGATCCGTGCACCGGCAGCACGCGTCATGCCACCCAGGTAGCGATCGGCCATCGCGCGGCTGACGATCGCCACGGGCTGCGCGCCGCTGTCGTCCCGCGGTGTGAAGGCCCGACCGGACAGAATCGGCACCCGCGCCGTCGCAAAGAACGCTTCAGTGGCCGTCGACATCACGGCCCATGGCTTCTCGTCCGGACGCCCGGTCGCGTAGCCGTCGATGACCAGATTGCGTATGCGCTGAGCGCCCAGCACCGGCAGCCGATCGATCGCTCCCGCGGACTGCACGCCTGGCATCGCCGCGACCCGCGCCAGGAGGCGATCGTAGTACTCCGTGACGGACGCGTCGGTGCGGTACCTCCACTCAGGAATCTCGACCTGCAGGGTGAGGATGCTGGACGGGTCGAATCCGAGCGGCGTGCGCGCGTAGGCGATCATCGACCGGATGAACAGGCCCGAGACGATGAGGAGCGCCATCGCGAGCGCGAGCTGCGACGCCACGAGAATCGAGCGGCTGCGGCGACCGCGCACGTCGCCTCCGGTCAGCGCCGCCCCTTCCTTCAGCGCGGTGTTGACGTCGCGGTTCGCAGACTGGAGCGCCGGCAGCAGGCTGAACACGAACGGGGTCAGAAGGGAGAGCGCGGCGGTGAAGAGGAGCACGTTTCGATCGATCGTGACGAGCTCGAAGAATGGCTCATAGGCCGCCGCTTTCACGATCCACAGTCCGGCGTAGGCGAATCCGAGGCCGAGCGCGCCGCCGACGAAACCGGAAATCACGCTCTCGGTGAGCAGCTGCCTGACGACTCTCAGACGCGAGGCGCCAAGTGCCGTCCGCAGCGCGATCTCTCGCCGCCGCGCAGTTGCCCGCGCGAGCACGAGATTCGCGATGTTCGCGCACGCGATCAACAACACGAAGCCGACGACGAGCATGAGCAGCGAGAGCACCACCCACGTGTCCTTGCCCGTGATCGACTCGCGGGTCGAAGCTACACGGCCGCCCCAGCCCCGGTTCGTCTGCGGATGATCGCGCTCCAGACGCTTCGCGACCTCGTGGACCTCCGCGGACGCCTGGGCGATAGTGGTGCCGGGCCGCAAACGTCCGGTGAGCCGGTACTCGCGCCGATCGCGCGGCAAACCGGGATCGAGAGTGAGCGGAACCCAGAGATCGATCTGACTCAGGTTGCCAATCTCGATCTCCGGCGTCAGCACACCTCGGACCGTGTACGGTTCGCCGTTGAGCGTCAGCGCCTGCCCGATGATCGTCGGGCTGCCGCTGAACTGCCGCTGCCAGAACTGATGGCTGAGCACGACCACGTGCTCCGCGCCCGGTGCATCGTCTCCCGGCGCGAGCCCGCGGCCGGCAACAGCGGAGAGCCCCCAGACCTCGAAGAGGTTCGACGTCGCTTTGTTCGCGCTCAGTCGCATGGCGTCGCCGCGGCCGGTCATCGTCAGCGTCGACCCCGCCACGGCAGCGATCGACTCGAACGAATGCAGCGACTGGCGCAGATCGAGGAGATCGGGAAGCGAGGAGCTCCCGCGGTCGCCGCCGCGCTGGGGATCGATCGTGAAGATCCAGCCGAGACTCTCCTGATGCTTCATTGGCAGCGGCCGGATGAGCAGCACATTGGTGAAACTGAAGATGACCGCGTTCGCGCCGATCGCGAGGGCGAGGGTCAGGATGATGACGAGGGAATAGCCTGGCTGTCGCAGCAGGATCCGTGCGCCGTAGATGAGATCCTGAATTACGGTGCGCATGATGCTGTCTCCCTTTCGCGCGTCGTCCAGGGAACGGAGCGGCGGCCGCCACGGATTCGTGGCGACGGCGTGGAGCGCTTCGATGACCGCGTGCACCCGAGCGCGCGGTCTGGTGTCGGTTCGGAAGGTTTCTTCGAGATCGCCAGCAACGAACTCGCGAACAGCCGGATCGACGAGCGCGAGCAGCCATCGTGCAAGGACCGGCAGGGCGCTCATGGCAGCTCTACCTCCCGGCCCAGACCGGACGTCATGCGACGGAGCGCTGCGAGCGAGTGCTGGAGCACGCGCCTGCCGGGGGACTCGAGGCGGAAGTATTTCTTGCGGCGTCCGCCACGCTCGTTCGTCGGCTCCCCGACGAACGACGAGACATACCCTTTGATTTCGAGCCGTTCGAGGGTCTTGTAGACCGAACCCAGGGAGACCGCGCGATCCGCGCGAGCCCTGATCTCCTCCCGGATCGGCACTCCGTACGCATCGTGACCGAGCCGGAGCAGCGCCAGGAGCACGAGCTGTTCGAAATCACCGAGCGACGGGACGTTCGGCACAGGTTTGTTAGACGATGTCTAACAAACCCTGGTTCCGTGGTGAGTGGCTGCAAAATCCTTCCGGAGTACGGCTGAAGCCAGGCCACCGTTGCTGTAGTGTCCGCCTTCAGGCGGACTGCGCTAGCGAGGCCGCTTGCTCAGTTCTTCGAGGGTGCGTTTGAGGTGTTCCAGCTTCTGTCCGGCCTCGCCGAGCTTTCCCTCGGCGGTCAGACGCTGGTAGTCGGCCAGATCCTGAGCGGCTTGTTTGATCAGACCCTCTCGGTCCGCCCCGCTTTCCTGGCCCCCGGCAGGCGACGGAGTGGCTGATGATGGCATCGGGGGTGTCGTTGACGGGGGGGCGTGATCCGCGCCGAAGAGGCCTGTCAACGCCGCCTCGAGAGAGGGCCCGAATGCCAACCGATCCTGCAAGGCAAGGACGACGAGCCGCAGTTCCGGCATCGGACTGCGCTCGGCCTGCAGATAGATCGGCTCGGCGTAGAGCAACGCGCGACCGATGGGGATCACGATCAGCTCGCCACGCCTGACGCGCGAGCCCTGCTGGTTCCAGAGGGAGAGCTGCGAGGAGAGCTGTGGGTGCTGATCGATTCGGGCCTCGATCTGGAGCGGCCCATCGACCAGCTTCGACTTCGGAAAGTCGAAGACGACGGCGTTGCCGTAGTTCGGCGCGTCGCTTCTGCCGGCAATCCAGCCGATGAGATTGTTGCGATTGGCGGGGGTGAACGGCAGGATCTCGATGAACTCGAGCCCGCTTTCGCCGGGCAGCGTCATCAGGACGAAGTTCGGTTCCATGGGCTGGGGCGGCGCGCCTCGATCGGTCGAGGCGCCCTTGCCGGCGATCGTCCACAGGTCTTCGCGGTTGTAGAACACGTCCGGCACCGTCATGTGGTAGAGCCCGTAGGCCTCTGCCTGGATCTGGAGGAGCAGCTCGGGATAGCGGACGTGGCTGCGAAGGTCCGCTGGCATGGCAGTGGCGTCCTTGAACAGGCTCGGGAAGATCGCGCGGTACACGCCGATGATGGGATCGTCGGGCTCGAACACGTAGAAGGTCGTCGTGCCGTCGTACGCATCGATGACGGCCTTGACGCTGTTGCGAACGTAGTTGACCTGCCGGCCTGCAAGCCGGTACGCGCGCGAGTACGGATAGCTGGCGGACGCCGTGAAGCCGTCCATCATCCAGGCGAGCCGGCCGTCCCTGCGGATCACGATGTACGGATCGTCGTCGAACGTCAGGAAGGGCGCGAGCGCGGCAGCGCGATCGCGCACGCTTCTTCGCATCAACAACCTGCTGTCCGCGGTGACGTCATCGCTGAACGGCAGCTTCGTCAGATCGCCGCGGTCGAACGCGATGAGCAGGCGGCGGAAGAATCCGCCGAGCACGATGCCACCGGTCCCTTCGTAGGTCGTCACGCTGTTGGTCTGACCCTGGGGGTAGTTGAACTCTTTCTGACGCGTCTTGACGTAGACGTCGGTGTCCGTCAGCTCGCCGAAATAGACCTCCGGGCGCGTAACCGTCAGATCCGGCACGGTGCTCTGCACCGGCATGTTGCTCAGGATGAGCGCCGGTAGGCCCTCCGGCGTGAACCCGTTGACGAGATTCATCGTGACGCCGTAGCCGTGCGTATAGATCAGCTTCTCGTTGATCCAGGTTCGACTGCTTTCGGGCAGCTTCTGCACGCTGAGCTCCCGCGTCGCCAGCATGACCTGGCGCATCACGCCGTCGAACGGGTAGCGATCGATGTCGATGTCCGGGAAGTCGTAGTAGGTGCGGATCTCCTGGATCTGGCGCAGCGTGTCCTGGAGCGCCCGCCAGTCCCACAACCGGATGTTCTGCAGCGTCGCCTGGTTGCGAGCGGGATCCACCGCGTCCGGGGTCGTCGCGGCCTCGAAGGGACGCTGGACAAGCCGGTGCAGTCCGAAGGCCTGCCTGGTCAGCTCGATGTTGTGCGCGATGTAGGGTTGTTCCCGCACGAGCTCGTTCGGCCGCACGACGAAGGTGCCGACATACCAACCCACGGCCTGCATGCCCAGGTAGCACACTGTCGCAGGCAGGACTGCCGCCACGAGCCACCGAATGCGGGGCGCCATTATCGCGGCAACGGCAACGCCGAGCGCCCCGGCGATCAGCGCGATCGAGACGATGAGCGTCCCCGGCACGAAGACGTGGGCATCCGCGTAGGTGACACCGGTGAAAATTGGGTGTGGCTGAAGCAGCCGATCGAATCGTCCCAGGTACGCGCGCACGGCGAGCGTGACGAGGAAGAACGCCCAGGCGATTGACAGACCGCGGATGGCGGTTTCGTTTCCGGCGCGCCCACGCCTCAGCACCCGCGTTCCGCCCGCGACCACGACGAAGAACAGCGCGATGCCACAGGTCAAGATGGCCAGCACGGTCAGCCACCCGGCGATGAGATCGAGCGCGGGCAGCGTGAACAGGTAGAACGACAGCGGCCGGCCGAAGATCGGATCGCTCGCCGAGATACCCGCCGGCGCGGCCGCCGACTTTCCGTACCACCACAGCGCGAGGGTTGACCAGTTCCCCATGAAGCCCGCGCCCGCAACGAGGGCCGCAAGAATCGCGAGCAGGAGCGCTCCGGCACGGATGACCGGTTCCACCGGCAGCCGCACCGGCCGCCCGTTGATGAAGATCACGCCGCCGGCTCCAAGGTCGGCGAACCGCGCGGGTTTCAGGATCCTGAAGGCGCCGTAGAGCACGGCGAAGGTGAGGGCGGCGAACAGCGTGAAGATCAGTCCCTGCAGATTGAGCGTGGTCCAGAACACCTGCCCGTAACCAAGGGAGCCGAACCAGAGCGACTCGACGTAGTACGACACCGTCGTGGTGCCGCCGAGCACGAGCGCAGCGAGGGCAACCAGGAGCAGACGCCCCCGGCGTCGCCGCGGCGAACGCGGCGGCCGCCACTCGTACGGCTCGGATATTTGCTGGTTGGTCACCGCTCTCCCGCGCCTTCTCGCGGGGAACTCAGCGTGTCATTCCGCGAAGGGCTGCGGCGCCTCGGGCAACGGCCAGACGATCTTCGTGAACTGTCCGCGCTGAAGCAGTTCCCGGCCCTTGCCGCCGCGACCGGTGACCTCGTACTTCGCCGTGCTGATCGTCTGCTCGGCGCCGCGGCTGGTTTCGACGGTCAGTAGATCGCGATCGCCCGTCGACGCGATGAAGCCGAGCACGCGATCCTCACCGGACGTCAACTTGATCAGGATCACGCCCCGGCCCGGGCCTGAAAGGAAGTTGACCTCGTCCGCCTTGCAGAGAATCGCTCGCGCCTCGCGAGTGGCGGCGATCACGACCTCTCCGCCGGTGAGGCGCGAGACGCCGACGATCTCGGCGCCTTCGGCCGTCCTGGCGAAGCGGCGGCCCGCCCGGGTACTTGGTTCCACAAACGGTTCGAGGCTGAACCGCATCGCGTAGCCATCGCTGGTCACACCGATCGCATGCACGGGCGGCTCCGCGCCTTCCTTCTTCGCGGCAATCACGCCGGAAACGCGCGGGTCCAGGCTCAGGGCGTCGACGATCTTCTCGCCGTCCTTCAACTTGAAGAATCGCTGAATCGGTTCACCGTGACCGGTCGAGGCCGGCACCTCTGCCACGCGCGTCGAGTAGGCGACGCCGAAATTGCTGAAGAAGACGACCGTCGCACGCGTGCTGCCAGACAGCACCGCCAGCACCGCGTCCCCTTCGCGCAGGCGCGTCGTCGAAACGTCCTTGACTTCTTTCTGCCGTTTCACCCAGCCGTCACGCGACACGACCACGACGTTGTCTTCCTCGACGATGAAGTCCTCGGCAGTGTACTCCGCCTCGTCCGCATCGCTCGAGATGCTGGAGCGACGAGCGTCTCCGTACTTCTTCTGAATCTCCTCGATCTCCACGCGGACGACGCCCCAGCGGCCGGGCTCGTCTTTCAGGAGCGCGTTGATTTGTCGCGCCCGCCGGCGCTTCTCTTCGAGCTCCTTCCGGATGATCAGGATCTCGAGCCGTGCCAGACGGTAGATTTTCAGCTCGAGGATCGCGTCGGTCTGTGCGGCATCCAGCCCGAAGCGCTTCATGATCTGCTGCGCGGCGTCGGGCTTGCCTTCCGACTTGCGGACGATCTTCAGGATCTCGTCGAGCGCGTCGAAGACCTTCTCGAACCCCTCGAGGATATGGACGCGGGTCTTGAGCGCGTCGAGCTCGTGCTCGAGCCGCTTCGTCACCACTTCGAGCCGGAAATGGAGGAAGTGCCAGAGGATCTCGTGGAGATCCATCCGTTTGGGCCGGCCGACTTCCACGTTGGCTTCGGTGGGCTCGAGGCAGGTCAGGTTGACGATGAAGTTGGTCTGCAGCGCGGTGTGTTTGAAGAGATACGCCATGACCATCTTCTCGTCGGCGTCTTTCTTCAGCTCGAGCGCGATGCGTACGTCCTCGGTCGAAAGGTCCCTGACGTCGACGAGCGGGGGCAGCTTGCGCGCCGCGGCAACGTCACCGATCTGAGCGACGAGCGTCGACTTGTCCACCGCGTACGGAATGCTGGTGATGAAGAGCGTCTTCGATCCCCGGGTCACCGGACCTTCTTCCCACGTGCCGCGGACACGGACGGCGCCGGATCCGGTCTTGTAGATTTCCTTGAGCTCCTCCGGCGAGTTCAGAATCTGCCCGCCGGTCGGAAAGTCCGGCCCCTTGACATAGCGACAGAGTTGAACGCTGCTCAGATCGGGGTTGTCCAGCAGCTTGAGGAGCGCCGTACACACTTCGTTCAGGTTGTGCGGCGGAATGTTGGTGGCCATCCCGACGGCGATGCCGGTCGCGCCGTTCACCAGCAGGTTGGGAATCCGGGCCGGTAACACGACCGGTTCGGTCTTCGTGCCGTCGTAGTTCGGCCGGAAATGCACGGTAGTCTGCTCGATCTCGCCGAGCATTTCATCGCTGATGCGCGCGAGCCGGCACTCCGTGTACCGCATCGCCGCGGCGGGATCGCCGTCGAGCGATCCAAAGTTGCCTGAGCCCTCGACGAGCGGATAGCGAAGCGAGAACGGCTGTGCCATCCGCACCAGCGTCTCGTAGAGCGCGGCGTCCCCGTGCGGATGGTAGTTGCCCATGACGTCGCCGACGACCTTCGCGCACTTCCGAGGTTTGACGTCGGCGGTCAGGTTCTGCTGCCACATCGTGAACAGGATGCGGCGCTGGACTGGCTTCAGCCCGTCGCGCACGTCGGGCAACGCGCGCGAGGTGATGACCGACAGCGCGTAGTTGAGGTATCGCGCCTGCGCCGCTTCATGGAGTGCGACCGCGCTTTCGCCACCGCCCTCACCGCCACGAGCGCCGTTATCGACAATCGCGCCGCCGTCGTCATCGAACAGCGACGCCGAATGTTTCTTCTTCTTGGCCACGTCTGGAGGATATCATCGCGCCGTGCGCGCTTCGCGCGCACTTGCGATCAGCCTTGCGCTGGCCGCTGTGCGGGGAACCGTAGAACCCGAGAACCTTAGAACCTCTTCGGACCTGAACGCCCCTACAGCGTCAGTTCCCCCCGCCCGACCAGCACCGCCTTCCCCCCGACGCGCACGCGCGTGATCGTCCCGCCGCTCGAATCGATCGACATGTGAATGCGGCTCGGACGGCCCATCGCGGCGCCCTGAAGGTTGACGAAGTCGTGGGCGGCATCCGCGGCGATGAGGCGGTGGTGCACCAGGTACGATCCGAGCGGACCGCAGGCGCTGCCGGTCGCGGGATCCTCGGCGATGCCAAAGCCGGGCGCGAGCATGCGACTGTAGGCCGTTTCGTTTCCCTCGCCGCGTTCGGTCGTGAACAGGAACACGGGAAAATCGCTGATCCCCGCGCCGGCGTACGCCGCCTTCAATAGACGGAGATCGATGCTGACTGCGTCGACCGCTCGACGCGTGGCGATCGGCACCAGGAAAAACGGCAAGCCGCAGGAAATGACCTCGAGCGGCAGGTCGCCGGCCAGATCCGTGGCGCGAAGGCCCAGGGCGGCAGCAACGGCTCCGCGATCCGTGACGGTCGCGCGGAACTCGGGTGGACGCTGCGTCATCCACGCGAAGCTCAGATCGGCGCCGTTCCAGTCGAGGGAGACGGGCGTGGGGCCGACGCCGAGCTCGAAGACGAAGTCCTTCCGTCCGCGTGCGATGGTACCCTCGCCCGCCAGCGCGAACGTGCTGCCGATTGTGGGATGCCCGGCCATCGGCAGTTCCTCGGCCGGTGTGAAGATCCGCATGCGGACGTCGCCGCCCTGCTCGGCGGGAAAGATGAACGTCGATTCCGAAAACGCCATCTCAGCCGCGATCCGCTGCATGAGCGCGGGGGTGAGGTTACCGGGCTCTGGAAACACGGCGAGCTGATTGCCTTCGAGTTTGCGGTCGGTGAAGACGTCGAGGTGCAGATAAGGGAGGCGCATGCCTGTCACAGTGCCATGCGAGTCCGCAACGTGGCAACGGGCATTGAACGATTGGACTTCACTTACTTGCCGCGGGTCCGCACCCCCGCGGCTACTCGCCGCTCGCTACCGCTCGCGGCTGGTTAGTGGCGACAGCCTGCTTTGACTTGCGACTTTGAAACTCCTTCTACCTCTCCTACCTCCTGCCTCCTACCTCCTGCCTCCTGCCTCCTACCTCCTAGTCGAACTCCGCCCTCGGCGTCGTCTGTTCGGCCCCGGTTCGGCCGACGACGATGTCGGCTTTCAAGTAGTTCTCGCCGCGAATCGGCGCGCCCGCGAGCCGGCGCAGCATGTTGATCTGACCCACGTGGTTCAAGGCGTCGGCCACGGGCCCTTGGAACAGCTGCTCGGGTGAGCAGCCGAGTGCTGCGTCGGAGGCCAGAAACGCATCGAATCGCCCGAGTGCTGCGAAGAATCGCGACACTTCTTCGTCCCACGCCAGCGGCGTCGAATTGTTCCACGCCTGTGCTCCCTTCGCGAGCGACAGCCCCCAATCGAGCAGATCACCGATATGGGCGAGGATTTGCGCCGGCGTCCGCGTCCGATCGCCGATGCGAAAGGCGGCGAACGTCGGCGGCGCGCCGCGAACGGCCTTGCCCCCTCGATACGCGACCGTGGCCAACGTGTGACGGAGGAGATGGCGAGCTGGGTCCATGCGAGGGATTCTAGTCTTATCCGAGGGGCTTCGCCCCTCGGACTCCCCGACACGCTCTCTCGCTCGCCGCTGCGCCGGCTCGCGCCGTTCGCGTGGCTCGCTCGCGACGCTCGCTCGCACGTCGTCTTAACGAATCTCACCCCTGGCTGCGCCGGTTTTTGAGATAGGTTCTACTACCCGCGCTGTGCGCGGTCCGCGGTCCGCGGTCCGCTATCCGCCCGTCCTTATCCGCAGTCCGCGGATTGCTGCACAGCGGCGTCGGTAACCGCTGTACTGTCCAGGCTGGACGGCACGCTGCACGAGGCACCCTGCACAGTCCACCCTGCACACTGCACCCGCACGCTGCACCCTGCACGCTGCACCCTGAACATTTCTCGATCACCACCGCCCATCCGGGTGATCCGTCGGTTCAATCCGGCTGCCACAATCAGCGCATGACCACATCATCACTCTCTGCTTTCTCCGACGCTCTCGCCGCAGCCGTCGATGGCGCGAGCCCGTACGTCGTTCAGGTTCACGGCCGCCGCCGTCCGGCCACAGGCATCGTGTTCGGCGCCGACACGGTGATCACCACCGCAAGAGCGCTCGGACGCGAGGACGATTTGCGGATTCGCACGGCAGATAACCGCACGCTCGCAGCCGAGCTCGCTGGATGGGATCCTGCGACGGGGCTCGCGGTGCTGCGCGTGGCCGAACTCGAGGCGGCTGCGATGGCGCTCCGCAGTGACGTCAAACCCCGCGTGGGCCATCTCGTCCTTGCGCTCGCGCGGTCATGGAGCAACGCCATCACAGCCAGCGCCGGCATCGTCGCCGTCATCGGTGGACCACTCCGGACGGGACGACGCCACACGATCGACGAAGTGGTCCGCATAACGGCGCCGATGCACGACGGCTTCGCGGGAGGTCCGCTCCTCAACACGGAAGGGCAGGTCATCGGCATCTGCACCTCGAGCGCGATTCGCGGCCTCGGCGTCGTCATCCCTGCGGCGATCGCGTGGAAGAGCGCCGCGGACGTGCTGCAGCATGGCTCGCCAACGCGCGGGTTTCTCGGTGTCGCCGGTCAGCAGGTACGATTGAGCGAGAAGCAGGCGGCTGACATCGGGCGAAGCGAGGCGCTGTTGATCGTCGCGGTGACGCCGGGCAGCCCTGCCGCCGAAGGCAATGTCCTCGTCGGCGACATCCTGCTCGACTTCGACGGTCACGAGATCCGATCGCCCGAGCAGTTGCTCGATCAGTTGACCGCCGACCGCGCGGGAAAGCCGGCCACGCTGCGGCTGCTTCGCGGTGGAGCGGCGGTGGAACTGAAGGTCACGGTCGGAACGCGGACGGCGTAGCCGGTATCGGGATTCGGCGGTGTGAAGGTTCGAGCTGGGCTGCCGCTTGGAATGGAACCGACTGTCGGATCAGCAGCGCCTGCGGCTGCAGCCAAGCGCGAACGCGCGAGGCTGCGCGAGCGGGGGTGGGGCCCCGCGAGCTCTGAGAAATGCCGCCGAGCCCCGAGTACCGTTTAAGTCCGTCACCATGCGCGTAATCCTCGTCGGCACACCGGACGATCGCGGACGTCTCAGGTCCAGCCTTGGTGAGGCGGTGGAGATTCTCGCGGAGGTGGCGACGCTCGCCGACGCGCGGCGGGTCTCAGCCGATGACGACGTGGATGCGTTCGTGGTTGCCGCGACGCGTCGACGCAGCGACGTCGAGGAACCTCCTCCGGATCCCCTGACGCCGCGCGAGATCGAAGTGCTCTCGCTCGTCGCCGACGGCTTGTCGAACAAAGCCATCGCCGCCCGGCTGGGGATCAGCCCGCAGACCGTGAAGTTTCACGTCGCGTCGATCTCGGGCAAGCTCGGCGCCGCGAACCGCACCGAAGCCGCGCGGCGCGCCATCCAACGTGGCATCGTCGCGGTCTAGCCGGCTGCGCGGCGGCGCGCTAGTCGACGTCGATCGACAACCCGCCCGTGATCCCGGCGACCATGTTGTAGAGCGCAGCGGTCAGCGCCCCGAAGATCAAGCCCATGAGCCCGTAGAAGATTGGCAGGGCCACGATCGCGCCGACGCCGAACATGGCGCCGAACATCGTGCCCATCAGACGGGGCATCTCCGGATCGTTCTGCGCCGCCGTCGCAAGCCCTGCGCCCGCCATCGCAATGAGCGCGAAGATGATCCCGAAGATGAGCCCGAAGATGGCGTAGAGCGTGCCGCCCACCTTTGCCGCCGACGCGACGTTCACCTTTCTGATGATCATGCGCAAGACGATACCAGATGTCATGGTCAGCATCGCGGCGATCGTGTAGCGCCTGACGCGGACAGAAAGGTCCACGACCGTGTATGCCAAAGCCACCGCAACTCGAGCACTGAAAGCAGGCAGTCGCCGCAAATCAGCGGCGCGAGCGACAGCGAGCGCTGGCAGGCCGCGGGGGTGGGGCCCCGCGGCAATCAGGACGATGAACGCTTCTGGACGGCGGTTTCGTGCGAGCGCAGACGATCCGCGAGTTCCCGAAGGCCGGCGCTTTCCGCCATTTCGCGCGGCGTCTCGTAGTCGTCGATGCGGGTGCGCAATGCTGGATCGGCACCGCCTGCGAGCAGCCGCTCGAGGGCCGGCAGATTGCGCTCGGCAACGGCCATGTGGAGCGGCGTGTAGTCGTTGATGCCGCGCTGATTCGGGTCCGCGCCGGAGGCAAGAAGCAGCGACACGATTTCGACGACGTCAGGGCGGCCGGGTGATCCGGGATGCGCATTCGTGCAGGAGAGCGCGGCGATGAGCGGCGGGAAACCGGCGTGATCGACCGGATTCGGCTCGGCGCCGATCTCGAGCAACGTGCGGATGAATGACAGCGGACTGTGGTAGATGGCGTACTCGAGGCACGGGCCCACGCTGAGCGGCATCGGACCGTTCGGCACGCTGGCAGGATCGTCAACGGCTGCCCGCAACGCCTCGAGATCGCCGGCTTTGAACGCCGCGTTGATCTTGCGGAATCGCGCCGCCTCCGCGCACCGTTCTTCCTCTGACTGCATATCTTCACGAGTCGGCTGACGCCGGCCAGTACAAAACGATTCGTCCGCTGGAACCGTAGAACCTGCGGAACCTTGGAACCCTGAACCGAGAACCTGGAACTGTAGAACCCTTAAGCCGGCGATGGGGGCGCATTAGGGGGGTGGGCCAGGTGAGGCGGGTGGGGACCTAGCGGTCATCTTCGCGAAACGACCGACCGGCCCAGGCCCGCCCCACCTGCCCTACCCCGCTTTGCCGTCCTCCGCATTCATTTCCTTAATGAAATCGTCCACTTCCTTGATCGATCGCTCTAACTCTGCGACGAGAGAGTCCACGTTGCCGCAACGCTCACGAGCTCTTTGTTGAGCGATCCGATCGCAAACCTACAGAACTACAGCTTGGGCCCAACCCGGTCGACCGCTTCGGCCGACGTGATGACCGGCACGACATCGAACTCGACGAGATCGGCCCAGCGCGATATCCAGTCATCGAGCAGCGCGCGACTCGGCGCGTCCATGACCTGGTAGCAGACGTCCAGGTCTGTAGTAACCCAACTGGCGATGTAATTCACACCGGGAGGCAACTGCCGCCCGCGATCACGGAAACGCCGGTACACGGGGACGGGGTCGCTGTTCCGGTAGTGCTCGACGACCATGAACAACATCACGACCCTCCTGGGCGCGTACTCGTGTCGAGCGCGAACACCTTGATTTCCGATCGTTCGTCGGGCCATCGCGCGACGCGATCGAGCCGGAAGCCGACTTTGGTGAGCAGTCCGATGGATGCGACGTTGTCGGGCGAGGTGATCGCGAGGATCCGGGCGAGGCGCCACCGGTCACGTCCGAAATCGAGAACCGCCGACGCAGACTCGCGGGCGTAGCCCTGCGACCAGAATCGGGGCAGAAACGCAAACCCGACGTCGACATCCTCCAGCCAGTCGCGCTTCAGCAGACCGCAGATGCCAATCGGCACGCGGCCCTCTTTGAGCTCCACGAGAAACAGCCCGAATCCGTGTCGCTCGTAACTCGCGATGGGGCCCGCGGTGATGTAGCCAACCGCGTCCTCACGGGTCCGTACGCCTTTGTCGCCGATGTATCGCACGAACGACGGGTCGTTCAGGAGCTCGAGGATGAACGGCGCATCAGCCGGGGTCAGCCGTCTGAGCGTGAGGCGCGTGGTCTCGAGGACGAGGTCGCGGGGACGGGACCGATTGGAGAAATCGCGGCGTGCGAGGCCCACGCCGGGATTGTAACAAAGCCGCGATCCCGGTCGGATACTACTCCCGGGTGACGTTGACGTAGTACAGATCCGTCGCGACCTCGAACTGATCTTTCGCGAGCGGCGTTTTCATCGTCTTCCAATCCGCCGTCGGCTCGATGATCTGCCAGCGTTCCTTCGAACCCACGCGAATCGGCATGGCGAAGGCGGGCTCATCGACCTTCCACCGATAAGAGACGCTGCCGTCCGGCTCGTTGAACTTCAGCTCGAGTGTCGGCAGATCGACGTGTCGCAGGTACTGATCGAAGATGGGCGTCAGGTTCTGCCCCGTCTGCTGGTTGAAGAACGCGACCATCTCCTCGGTCATGATGTTGTGGTACTTGAACTGCGCGTACATGTCCCGCATCAGCTTCCACCAGCGATCGTCGTCGTTGACGACGCTGCGGAGCGTGTTGATGAAAAGCGCGCCCTTGAAATACATGTCCTGCGGCGGTGCCCGGTGGATGCCGCGCGAAGTGATGATCGGCAGCTGGTTTCGCACCTTCGACTTGTACCCGTTCAAATACCTGATCGCATCGTCATGACCGAACATGTGCTCGACGTACACACCCTCGAGGTAGGTCGCCCAGCCTTCGTGGATCCACATGTCGGAGACGTCGGCGGCTGAGATCGCGTTGCCGAACCACTCGTGTGCGCTTTCGTGGATGATGATGAAGTCGAACTTGAGGCTGATGCCGACACCCGTCCAATCGCGCTCGAGGTAGCCGTTGGCGAAGTGATTGCCGTAGGTGACGGCGCTCTGGTGCTCCATTCCCGAGTACGGCGCTTCGATCAGCTTGTAGCCGTCCTTCTTGAAGGCGTATTCGCCGAAGTACTTCTGAAACGCCTCGATCATCGGCTTCGCCTGCGCGAACTGCGTCTTGGCCTTGTCCAGATTCTCAGGCGTGACGTAGAAGTCCAGCGGCAGGTCGGCGAGCCGATCGTCGAAGTGCACGTAGTTCCCGATGTTCAGCGAGACGTTGTACGAGTTGATTGGATAGTTGACGTGCCAATCCCATCGCGTGTAACCATCTCCGAGGTCGGTCTTCCCGACGAACTTGCCGTTTGACGCATCGACGAGCCCGTTGGGGATCGCGACGCTGATGTCCATGCTCTCGACTTCGTCGCGCCATTGATCCTTGCTCGGCCACCAGATGCTGGATCCCTCGCCTTCGCACGCGGTGTTGATCCATGGATGTCCGGCGGGATCCTTCCGGAACGCCATGCCGCCGAATCGGCCGGTCTCGCGCGGCGACCCTGAGTAGTAGAAATCGATCGCGTACTCGCGACCCTTCTTGAGCGGTTCAGGAAAGTCCACGAAGACCGCGTTCAACTCGCGGGTGTATTTCAACTCGCTGGTGCCCATCAGGATCTTCTCGACCGTCAGCGTATCGTGGAGATCCACCTGGATGCGGGTGTCGTCTTCCAGCATCTTGAAGCGGATCGTGTTCTTGCCGCTGATGAACCGTTTGTCGGGATCGACACGAATGTCGAGGTGGTAGTAGAGCAGGTCGTTGTTGGCGCGATAGCGTCCGTACTCGCCGCGCAGGATGTCCGCACGCGTCGTCGGGCGCGGGGTGGGAGGCGGCGGCGCCGGCTGCTGCGTCTGCTGCCCCGACACCGTGGAGGCCGGGGCGCCCGGCGCGATCAGGATGATGCCGACAGCGCCCGCGCGTGCGAGAGAGGCGAGCCGTTGACGACGGGTCATTTGATGTCGAGATGATGATGAACAACGACGGCCGCGACTCTTGGTTCGTCCTGAAGCACCGTCTTGTAGATCCATGTGTAGTGACCCTTGTCAGCAATGACCGCAGCCGTGCGCTCTTGTCCCATCAACCGCCGATCCGCCTGGATTTCGAGGTAGCAGTCCACCAGGTGTCCGTAGGTGCTGAAGAGCGAGTCGGCTCCCTCCGGCAGGCCGACCGGGGCGTTGGGATACATCCGCCTCAACTCCGCCACCGCGGCCTGCTGATCGCCGGCGTGGTCCCGCAGGTGCCAGTGCAGTTGTTCGTGCACATAGGACGAGAGCAGCTCGTCGGAGGAATCGGCGAACCGCGCGTTCAACGTCAACACCGGAAACGCGTGGTTGATCGCCCGTTCCTCGATGACGACCTTGCGGGTGAACGTGTACTTGCTCAAGTCGTAGGTGGCGATCACCGATTCGAGTCGTGCTTTCGTCCGCTGTTCGCGTTCGGTCCCGTGCGCCACGTCGATCGAGACAGCGGGGCCTGAGCTAACGCTCAGCACGAGCGCGACGAGCGCCGGGCACACAACTGACCCCATGGACGCCCTCCGTCTTTATTGTTCGCCGCTCTTCTGCTTCAGCATGCCCGGCGAGTTCCACTTGATCACGTGATAGATCGCCGGAACAGTGCCCACGTTCCGGACGGCGTGCATCTGATTCGAGGCCTGGAACACGATCGAGCCCGGACCGACCGTCTGCTTTTGTCCGTTGACCAGGAACTCGACGGTCCCTTCCTTGATGATCACCAGCTCCTCGTCCGGGTGCTTGTGGGGCTCGTGCGGAGCCTCACCGGGATTCAGCGTGGTGATGTGGATCTCGAGCTCGTCGAGCGTCGCGGTCGGCGCCTGCACAACCTTCCGCACGAACCCCGTCTTGTTGGCGACGGGCGTCGTCGCATTCCAGTCGAAGATGCTCGAGTTCAGGACGGCGCTCCGTCCGATGCCCTGTGCGCCGGCCAAAGTGATGCCCACCGCCGTCAGCGCCACCACCAGGTCTCTCTTCGTCACCATGCGGCCTCCTCGTCTGACGTTCAGTTCCCAGCCGTCCGCTGACCGCGGGCGCACCGAGATTATAGGAAAGTTCGGGGGCGATCAGGTTAGCGGGACCGGCGCTGATTGCTCGAGGAACTCGCGGTGCAGCGCGCGTACGGCCGCTTCGACCGAGGGCCTCGGCACGAGCCACGTGACGCGGAACGATGACGTCGACAGGCCGCTGGCCATGACGCCGGCGGCCGCGAGCGCTGCGGATCCGCGCCGGACGGTCGCATACGTCGCATTGATTCCGGCTCCGACGGCACTCACCGCGGCCAGTCCATCGACGAGCTGCGCGCCACTCCCGAATCGATCGGCGAGATCGCGCCGCACCCGGTCCTCGTCGTGCAGGTTCTCGCGCGAGATGACGAGGGTGAGACCGTCGCCGGAGACGCCGAAGCCGGCAACGTGCAGTTGCTTACCCGCCACGCCGCGCGCGTCGAGGAGCTCGAGCAGGCCGTCAGGCTGACCCATGGCCTGGAGCACGATGACGTCGCGTTCGCTCGCGACCCCGGCGACCGTGCCGGGCGTCCGCGGCGCGTGTTTCCGCACTACGGTGCCGTCCGAGGATGGATCGGCACCGGGGAGCGATGAGGCCGTTGCCCGCGCGTAGATGGCGATCCCTTTCTCTTTCGCGAACTCGACTGCCTGCGCGTTGAGCACCTTGGCGCCCGCTTCCGCCAGTTCCTGCGTTTCCTCGTACGACAACACGCCGATTCGTGTCGCCGCGGAGACGACACGCGGGTCTGCGGTGTACACGCCGTCGACGTCCGAACAGATCTCGCACCACTCGGCGCCGAGCGCCGCGGCCATCGCAACCGCCGTCGTGTCGCTCCCTCCCCGCCCGAGCGTCGTCACTTCCCGGCGGTACGACACACCCTGATAGCCCGCGATCACCACGACTCGTCCCCGCGCGAGCTCGTCCTGCACGCGAAACGGCCGCACCTCGATGATCCGCGCGTCGATGTGCCGATCGTTCGTGATGATGCCGGACTGGCTGCCGGTAAAGCTGATCGCGTCGCCCCCCAGCTCACGGATTGCCATCGACAGCAGCGCCATCGAGATCCGCTCACCTGCAGACAGCAGCATGTCGAGCTCGCGGCGTTCGGGGTTCGGCGACACTTTCTTCGCGAGCGCCAGGAGCTCGTCGGTCGTGTCGCCCATCGCCGATACGACGACGGCCACGTCGTACCCCTGGCGCCTGGTGCGCATCACGCGCGCCGCGACCTGGCGGATGCGCTCGACGTCGGCGACGCTGCTGCCGCCGTATTTCTGCACGACGATGGGCATGGGGAGAGGGTACTACTGTCGGTGCCGGGGTGCCGGGGTGCCTACGGTGCGAGGGTGCCTAAGGTGCGAGGTGCCTGAAGTGCCAAGGTGCCAGGGTGCTGCTGGTAACGCGGGTGCTCCAGGGCGAAGCCGGCATCACTACATTTTCGTAGCCTCATTCGATGCTCCCTTCGAGAATGTTGCCACGGGCGGCTTCGGTCCTGGGCCGGGGCGTGAGCGGTAACCGGCTCGCCGTCAGCGGTTTGGCCGGCATGCTGGGGCGGGAATGCGGGCGCATGGTTCTTGCTCCGGGAGACGGGTGGATTCGTATCGTCGGATTCCGGCTCCCCTGGAGGCCTTCTCGTGAACGGATGTGACATTGCCTGGATGCTCGTCGCCACGGCCCTCGTGCTCGTGATGACGCCGGCGCTCGGCTTCTTCTACGCCGGGCTCGTGCGGAGCAAGAACACCCTCAACACCCTGATGATGAGCGTCGCGTCGCTCGGCTTCGTCGGCCTGGCGTGGGCGATCGGCGGGTACTCGATTGCCTTTGCGCCCGGTACCTCGATCCTTGGAGGAACGGCGTTCGCGTTCTTGCGTGGCGTGGGTCTCGAGGCCCACGGCACGATTCCTCATTTGCTGTTCATGGCCTTCCAGGCCACGTTCGCGATCATCACCGCTGCTCTCGTCTCCGGTGCGATCGTCGAGCGGATGCGGTTCGGGGCCTACCTCGTGTTCATCACTGTCTGGAGCCTCGTCGTCTACGCACCGATTGCGCACTGGGTATGGGGCGGCGGATGGCTGGCGGGGTTGGGCGCACTCGATTTCGCGGGGGGGACGGTCGTCCACATCAGTGCCGGCGCGGCCGCGCTGGTGGCGGCGATCGTCCTTGGACCACGCAAGGACTACGCGCGTCAGGCGCTGGTGCCGCACTCGGTGCCGTTCACGCTGCTGGGCACCGGCATTCTGTGGTTCGGATGGTTCGGGTTCAACGCCGGCAGCGCGCTCGCAGCCAACGAACAGGCGGCGCTGGCCTTCGTGAACACGATGCTCGCCCCGGCAGCGACGCTGGCGGTCTGGACGCTCCTCGACCTGATGCGCACCGGTAAGGCCACGGCCGTCGGCATCGCAACGGCGATTGTCGTCGGTCTGGTGGCGATCACTCCCGCGGCGGGTCTCATCGGTCCGCTGAGCGCGATCGTTCTCGGCGTGATTGCCGCGGTGCCGAGCTACTACGGCGTCCTCTGGCGCGCACGAACGCGACTGGACGATGCCCTTGACGTCGTGGCCACCCACGGAACCGGCGGCATCGTCGGTGCTCTGCTGACCGGGGTGCTCGCGTCACGTGCGTGGGGCAGCCCGTCGGACGGCCTGCTCTTCGGGCATCCGGCCCAACTCGGCGTGCAGGCCCTCGCGGTTGCCGCGACGCTCGTGTACAGCGCAGGCATGACCGCGGGAATCCTGATCCTCATCAAAGCGATCCTTCCGCTGCGCGCGGCCGCGGGTGAAGAAGGCCTCGGCCTCGACGTGAGTCAGCACGGCGAGGAAGCCTACGCGCGTGAGGAAGGCGCCATCCTGATTCTGTCGGAAACGAAGTACGGCAAGGCGCCCGTCGCGACATCGCTGTCGCCGGCGCTGACCATGGAAGGAGACCGGGGATGAAGCTCGTCGTGGCGATTGTCCGGCCGGAACGGCTCAACGAGGTCCTCGAGGCGCTCTTCCATGCCGAGGTGCGCGGGCTGACGATCAACCGCGTCCACGGACACGGCGGTGAAATCGAGCGCGTCGAAACCTACCGCGGCACGACGGTGAAGATGGCGCTGTCGGAAAAGGTCCGCCTCGAGATCGGCGTTTCGGATCATTTCGTCGAACCCACCGTGAAGGCGATCCTGGGATCGGCGTGCACGGGAGCGGTCGGTGACGGCAAGATCTTCGTGTTGCCGGTCGAGAAGGTGTACCGGATTCGGACCGGTGAAGAGGATCAGGCGGCGGTCACGCCCGTCGAGGAAGTCGGGGCAGCGTGATGCTAATCCACGCAACCGGTTGTCGGTAACCAGCGGCGCGAACGGCGTGAGCGCTGGCAGGCCAGCGCGAACGGCGTGAGCGCTGGCAGGCCGCGGGGGTGGGCCCCGCCAGATCCCAGCTGAAAGCAGGCTGCTGCCGCTAACCAGCGGCGCGAACGGAGTGAGCGCTGGCAGGCCGCGGGGGTGGGGCCCCGCGGCAAATTGGGGAATGCCGCCGCACCGCCGCTCAGGACTTGAAGCGCCGCACGTCGATCCGGTACTTCCTCACCTTGTAGTTGAAGACGCGCTCGGTCGTGTCGATCAGCCGCGCCGCCCGCGCGCAGTTGCCACGACTGGTCTTGAGCGCATCCTGCAGCAGATCGCGCTCGAACGCTTCGACGCTCTCGGCCAGCGATTGGCGGGGCGCGGTGCCCGAGGCCTCCGCGGTCTGGAGCGTCGGCGGCAGATGGTGTCCGTGGATGACGCCGCCGTCGCAGACGAGCACCGCCCGCTCGATGGTGTTCTCGAGCTCCCGCACGTTCCCCGGCCAGTGATAGCTCGTGAGCATGTCGATGGCCGGCGTGGAAATCCGCCGCACGTGCTTCCCGGCTTCACGCGAGTACTTCTCGAGAAAGTGATCGGCGAGCAGCATGATGTCGGGCTTCCGCTCGCGGAGCGGCGGCGCGAAGACCGTGAACACCGCCAGCCGGTAGTAGAGATCGGACCGGAACGCGCCCTGCTCGATGAGCTGCTCGAGCGGGCGGTGCGTCGCGGCAATGAGCCGGACGTTGATCCGAATCGAGGTCGTCCCCCCCAGCCGCTCGATCTCGCGCTCCTGCAGCACCCTGAGCAGCTTCACCTGCGTTGGCGGGTTGAGGTCACCGATCTCGTCGAGGAACAGCGAGCCTCCCTCGGCCAGCTCGAACCGCCCCTTTTTCGTGCCCTGCGCCCCCGTGAACGCGCCTTTTTCGTAGCCGAAGAGCTCCGACTCGATCAGCGACTCGGGCAGCGCGGCGCAACTCACCTTGACGAACGGCTTCTTCGCGCGGGCGGAGTTGTAGTGAATCGCGTGCGCGATCATTTCCTTGCCGGTTCCGGATTCTCCGCGGATGAGCACGGTCGTGTTCGACCGCGACACCTGCGTCACCTGCTCGTACACCTGCTGGATCGGCGCGCTGTTGCCGATGATGTGCCGGAAGGCGTAGCGGTCGCGCAGCTCATCGCGCAGGTGCTCGTTTTCCTCCGTGAGACGGTGCCGGTCCGCCTCCACCACGCGATGGACCTTCACCGCCTGACCGATGAGCGAGGCGACGACCCGGTAGAACTCGAGCGAGCGGTCGTAGTCGCGATCGCGCTTGAAGGGCAGCGCGACTTCGAGCATCCCCGCCGGCCGACGGTTGAGCATCACCGGCACGCCGATGAACGTCAGGCGCTCGGCGCGGGCGCGATCGCCCCACGCCCCGGTCAGGGCCGGTTCCTCGCTGATGCGTGGCACGACGATCGGCTTGCCGGTATCGAGGACGCGCCGCGCGATCCCGTCCACTTGACGATGCCGCCCGCGTGCGCTGCCCGGGTAGGCACCGGCGACCGCCTCGACATGCGGATCGTGGCTCTCGGCGTCGAGCAGGGTCACGGCGCTCGCGGCGACCTCGTGGCGGCGGGTCAGGATGTCGAGGACCGACTGCAGCGAGGCTTTCAGATTGATGACGCCCGACAGGGCCTGGCTGATCTCGAGCAACGTGGCCAGCCGCCGGATCTCGTTGGTGTGATCCTTACCGGTCGTGACATTTGTGTTGGACATCAGGCCATTTCCTACTCTTTTGTAGGAGCGGTCAAAAAATCAAGGCGCCCGGGTCAGTTCGGGCGCCTTGCGGGGTCACGAGTCCGGCCGACGCCGGACGCCACGGGAGCGGGAGTGGCCGGCTTCAGCCGGCCGTCCCCGGTCCGCCGGCAGGCGGATGGGACAGCCGGATGCTACTTGATGAACAACATCTCCCGGTAGGTCGGCAGCGGCCAGACGTCGTGCGGCATGATGGTCTCGAGCCCATCCCCGGACTCGCGCAGCGAGGCCATCGCCGGGACGATCTTGTCGCGGAAGTACTTCGCGTGCTTTTCCGCGTCGCCGTTGCCCTCGTGCTCCAGCAGATTCTGGAGCGCCAGCGTGCGCGTGCGGCATTCGTCGATCAGCTTGGTGAGCTCGTCGAGCGCCTTCCGCGTTTCCCTGGACGCCGCGCCGGCCGCTTTGGTCGCCGCCACCGACTGCGCGAGCTCGCCCTGATACCGGTACGCCGCTGGCAGGATGTAGCGGTTCGCCATCAGCACCATCAGCTGCCCTTCGATGTTGATGCTCTTGTTGTACTGCTCGAGGGCGACTTCATGACGGGCCTTGAGCTCGCGCGCGTTCAGGACGCCGTACTTCTCGAACGCTCTGACGACATCGGGCTTCATCGCCTCGCCGAACGCGTCGACCGACGTGCGCAGATTCAACAGGCCCCGCTTCGCCGCTTCCTTCTGCCAGTCGTCCGAGTAGTTGTTGCCATTGAAGATGATCCGCTTGTTCTCCTTCGCCAGCGACGTCAGCAGCTGCTTGACCGCGACCTGCAGCTTCTTTCCGTCCTTGAGGCTCTTCTCGAGCTCGGTCGCGCAGTAGTCGAGCGACTCGGTGACGGCCACGTTCAGTGCAATGTTCGGCCACGCGATGCTCTGGTTCGCCGAGACGGCGCGGAACTCGAACTTGTTGCCGGTGAACGCGAACGGGCTGGTGCGGTTGCGGTCCCCGGCGTCGCGCGGGAGCTTTGGCAGCACGCCGACGCCGATGTCGAGCATGCCGCCCGACTTGGTCGACTTGGCGCTGCCCGCCTTCTCGATCTGCGCGAAGATGTCAGTCAGCATGTCGCCGAGGAAGATCGAGATGATCGCCGGCGGCGCTTCGTTCGCGCCGAGGCGATGATCGTTTCCGGCGCTGGCGATGGAGAATCGCAGCAGCCCCTGGTACTTGTTCACCGCACGGATCACCGCCGCGCAGAACACCAGGAACTGCATGTTGTCGTGCGGGGTCTCGCCGGGGTTGAGCAGGTTGTTCCCCAGCTCGTCGCTCATGCTCCAGTTCAGGTGCTTCCCTGATCCGTTCACGCCCGCGAACGGTTTCTCGTGCATCAGACAGGCCAGCCCGTACTTCGGCGCAATCCGCCGCATCATCTCCATCGTCATCATCTGATGATCGGTCGCGACGTTGGCGTTCTCGAAGATCGGGGCCACCTCGTACTGGCTCGGCGCGACCTCGTTGTGGCGGGTCTTCACCGGCACACCGACTTTGTAGAGTTCCCGCTCGGTGTCCATCATGAATGCGAGGACGCGATCGGGGATGGACCCGAAGTAATGGTCTTCCATCTCCTGACCCTTCGGCGGCTTGGCGCCGAAGAGCGTGCGTCCAGCGTTGATGAGATCGGGACGGTTGAAATAGAACTGCCGGTCGATCAGGAAGTACTCCTGTTCGGGGCCGCAGGTCGTCGTGACGCGCTGCGCTTTGGAGCCGAACAGCTTCAGAATCCGCACGGCCTGCTTCGACAGCGCTTCCTGCGATCGCAGGAGCGGCGTCTTCTTGTCGAGCGCTTCGCCGGTCCAGCTCACGAACGCCGTCGGGATGACGAGCGTGGTGCCGTTCGGCGTCACCAGCAGCCATGGCGGGCTCGTCGGGTCCCACGCCGTGTAGCCCCGCGCTTCGAACGTGGAGCGCATGCCGCCCGAGGGGAAGCTCGACGCGTCAGGCTCTCCTTTGATCAGCTCACGGCCGTTGAACTCGGCCACCGCGCGGCCGTCTGGCGTCGGTGACAGAAACGAATCGTGCTTCTCCGCGGTGATGCCGGTCATCGGCTGGAACCAATGGGTGTAGTGCGTGGCGCCGTGCTCGACGGCCCAGTCCTTCAATGCGCCCGCGACGATGTCGCCGAGCGACGGATCGAGCGGCTCCCCCTGCGCGACGGCGCGGCGGAGCGCGCGGTACACGTCCTTGGGCAGACGCGCGCGCTGCACTTCCTCGTTGAAGGTGAGGGATCCGAAATCCTCGGCGGCTTTGCGCGACCCGGGTGCGGGCCGGACCTGTGAGGTGCTCCACCGGGCGATGGTGCGGATTGCTTCGGCAGACGATGCGGAACCCATGAGCAATATGTCCTTTCTGACGGGATGATCGCGGCGGCGATGTGAGCCATCCATTATGCGCGGCGCTGACCGGCTCGGCAACCTCGCTGCGGCGGCATCAGGCGAAGGCCGCGGTTTTGCCGCGCCAATGCAGCGTTTCGAGGTTGCTGTATATAGATTACAATGTTAGAGATATGGCGCCGCCGCTGCCGGCTCCGGTTCTGGGCGAATTCGAGCTGCTGATCCTCCTCGCACTCCTGCGGCTCGGCAACGGCGCCTTCGGTGCCGCCATCCACCGCGAGATCGTCGAACGCACCGGCCGCGACACGCCGGCGAGCGCCGTGTACGTCACGCTCGACCGGCTCGAGGCGAAAAAGATGGTGTGCTCGTACATCGGCAACCCCACGCGCCAGCGCGGCGGCCGCCGCCGCACGCACTACCTGCTCGACACCGCCGGACAGCGGGCCCTGGTGAGAGCCTGCGCCACCTTCGCCGCCATGACCGCCGGCCTCCAACCCGAGCTCGAAGCCCTTGCCGTCCGAAGCGGCATCGGCGCCGGCTCGGTGCGCTCGTTTACGGGACGGGCACGGTGGTGAGTGGGCCGCTGGCTTTCGTAATCGCCGCGCTGATCATGCTCGCCGTGGCCACTGCCGCAGCGTACCTGCCGGCGCGACGCGCATCACGCGTCGATCCGATGGTCGCTCTCAGGACCGAATGACATCGCCGATCCTCACCACCGGACCCGGTGGGGTTCGTACAGCTCCTCCAGCTGGCGGCACTCGTCGTCAGTGAGCGCGATGTCGAGCGCGGCAATTGCCTGCTCGAGCTGCTCCATCTTCGACGCGCCGACGATTGGCGCGGTCACCCCAGGCTGCCGCAGAACCCAGGCCAGCGCGATCTGTGCGGGCGATACGCCTCGCCGTCCGGCGACCTCGACGACGCGATCGACAATGCGGAAGTCTGATTCGGCGTAGTACAGCTGGTGCGCGATGGTGTCGGTCTTGGCGCGTGACGTGGCGTCACGTTCGGTGGCGCTGCGATTGCCGGCGAGGAATCCCCTGGCAAGCGGACTCCACGGAATCACGCCGATGCCCTCCTCGCGGCAGAGCGGCATCATCTCGCGCTCTTCCTCGCGATACACGAGATTGTAATGGTTCTGCATCGACACGAATCGCGTCCACCCGTGCAGATCCGCCAAGTACAGCGCTTTCGCGAACTGCCAGGAGAACGAGCTCGAGGCGCCAATGTACCGCGCCTTCCCGGACCGCACGACGTCGTGGAGTGCGCGAAGCGTTTCCTCGATCGGCGTGGTGTCGTCCCACCGATGAATCTGGTAGAGATCGACGTAATCCGTTCCCAGGCGGCGGAGGGAGTTGTCGATCGACGCCATGACGTGCTTCCGTGACAGCCCGCGATCGTTGGGATCGTCGCTCATCGGATTGAAGAGCTTCGTCGCAATGACGACGGCGTCACGTTTGGCGAAGTCGCGGACGGCGCGGCCGAGGATTTCCTCGCACACACCACGCGAGTACATGTCGGCGGTGTCGAAGAAGTTGATGCCGTGTTCGAGCGCACGCTTGATGAAGGGGCGGCCGGCTTCCTCGGTCAGTACCCACGGACGCCAATTGGGATCGCCGTAGGTCATGGTCCCGAGGCAAATGCGCGAGACCTTGAGACCGCTCCGGCCGAGATTCACATACTGCACGCCCTCATCGTACTTCGCATCTCACTGAATTGAGCCGTTGCTGCGTCCTTCGATGGCCGCTTTGAAGCGGTCCAGTTGATCGACGTAACGCGCGCGGTTGCTGCGCGGGGCGGATGGGAGCGCGAGCCACATGAGGCCGTGCGGCTCGATGTCGCACGTGAATCGAATGCTCGGCGTTCGGGGGTCGGGTTCGGGTGCTGGGGATGTTCGGCGTTCGGCGTTCGAGAGTGTGAACGCGGTTGGCGGGACGTGCGCCCTACCTCCTGTCCGTCTTCTTCACGTACGGCACGATCCTGTCCCATTCGTCCGCACTCGAGCGCGCCACGACGGCAACGACGGGATCGGTCTCGCTGAGGTTGTAGACCTCGTGAGGAACGCCGGGCTCGATGAAGATGAAGTCGCCCGCCTGGTGCTCGACGCGGTACACGAGATCCTCGCCGTAGTCGTGACGCACCCGTCCCTCGAGGATGTAGAGCATGACTTCGAAGCCGACGTGGATGTGAGCGCCGGCGACGCCACCAGGCGGAATCGTGGCGACGTTCATCGAGAGTTGTGTCGCGCCGACGTTCTTGCCGGACATGCCGAGCTTGTACTCGATGCCGTTCCACTGACGGCATAGACCGCTGCCACGAATCCACGCCAGGCCGGCGTGCTTCTCAACCGTTGGCGCCTCGGCCATGTGAACCTCCCGGCTGTAAGACTCTGTTTAATCGATCGTATGCCAGAATAGATCTGTCACATGGGGTCCGTGCACGTGACCGCCCATCGCCTGTGGAAGGCCGTCGCGTTTGCCGCCGCGCTCTGGGCCATCCAGAGCAGCCCTGCCGCCGCCGACGATCGGCTCTTTGCTGATCTGAACGGTGACGGCCGCACGGATCAGGTTGCGATAGTCAGCAGCCCCGACAGACAAGCCATTCGGCTGACGTTCTCCGGCGGCACGGTCACCTGGCTGCGGACGCCTCGGCACGTCCAGCGCCTCGTCGCCGGCGACCTGAATCGCGACGGCCAGGTCGATCTCGTCGCGACCACTGAGAACCTTGAAATCGTCGCGTGGCTCAACCGGGGCCACGGACGCTTCACCCAACCACGGCTTCCTGCCCGGTCGCATCGGGCGCCGCCGGGACCGATCGTCAGCGGCGGGCATCCCGCTGCTGCCGACGCGTATTCGATCGGCAGCGACCCGGACAGCGCCATCGTCCGGCTCCCGCTCCTCGTCGCGACCCTCGTTCCCCGCGCTGCCCTCTGTTATTCCGACCCTATCGTCTCCGAGTCGTCGACGACACCGTCACGTCCGCGCGGTCCTCCGCTCGTCTGACTTTTTCCACTGCAGCTCGTTTCTGATTGGCGCGCCGCAGGCGCGCGTCGCCGGAGCGGAGCGGGGCGAACGGCCCCGCGAGCGACGGCGTTGGGGGTCCGGCGGGGCGAAGCCCCCCGGTCTGGTTCAGACGGAGGTGTCGACATGCGTGTCGTGCTGGCGGACCTCCGCGGGCAGGACGGGTACGTCTCGAAGGATTCCGTAGCCGGTGGCTACGCCTCCCGGGTGACGCCGTTCTCCCGCGTGATCCGCGTGGTTACCTTTTTCAAAGAGCGTTTCATCACGGTCCCGAGCGGACAGCTCGCGTACGTGGCCGCCATCTTCGCGGAAAGGAGGCACGAAGTCATCTTCGTGGAAGACGAAGACGACACTCCCGACGCCGACATCGCGATCGTGCTCACGTCTCTCGTCGACTACCGGCGGGAGGCGAGATGGGCTGACGCGATGCGCGCGCGCGGGACCTACGTGGGGGCCATCGGGCTCACGGCGTCGAAGATGCCCGAGTTGTACGACGGCTGGGTGGACTTCGTGGTCAACGGCGAGCCCGAGCATGCCGCGCGCCGGCTGGCCGGCGGCGAGCGGCTCGCCGGACGCGTCGTCAGCCCTGCGGTCGAGCACCTCGACGAGCTGCCGTTTCCGCGCTGGGACCTCGTGGGGATGCACCCGCAACAACGGGGATTCCGCATCATCCGGCCGGCAGGACGGGGATTCCCCCTCATCGCCAGTCGCGGCTGCCCGGAGTTCTGCACGTACTGCCCGCACCGGATTCTCGCCGGGTATCGCGCGCGTTCGGTCGAAAACGTCGGCGAGGAGCTCGCGCTGCTGTGCGAACGCTATCCCAACCCGTACGTCATCTTTCGCGATCCGCTCTTCACTCAGGAGCGCGAGCGCATGCTCGCGCTCTGCGACGAGATTCGCAGCCGCGGCCTCGAGCTGGAGTTCGAGTGCGAGACGCGGCTCGACCGGTTGGATCCCGATCTGCTGAATCGGTTGCGACGGGCGGGCCTGCGATCGATCAGTTTCGGTGTCGAGTCGGTGTCTTCGGAGACGCTGCGTCGCGTCGGTCGGCGGCCGACGCCGCCCAGCCATCAGCGCGCGATCGTGGACCACTGCCGGCGGCGCGGAATCTTCACCGCCGGGTTCTACGTCATCGGCTTCCTCCAGGATGACTGGCACTCGGTTGCCGCCACCATCCACTACGCCATCGATCTCGGGTCGACATTCGCGCAATTCAAGATTCTGACGCCCTATCCCGGAACGCCGCTGTGGAAGCAGCTCGAGCCGCGCGTGTACGAGCGCGACTGGCAACGGTTCGACGGCTTCACGCCGACATTCCACCACCCGTCTCTGCGCGCCGAGGAGCTCAGGTTTCTGCTGGGCGCGGCGTACACCCGCTTCTACATGCGACCGTCGTTCGCGGTGAACTTCAGCCGCGTACAGGATCAGCGCGCGCGGAACTTCGCGCGCCACATGGATCGGAGGGTCGCAGCCCTTCACGGCCGCCAGGAAGAGGTCCGGATGAGGCCGGTCGTATGTTGAAAGCCATCTCACGTTACGGCGCCCGCGTTGCCCCCGGTTCCGATCGCATCATCCGCGAGTGCCGCCGGGCCGGCACGCTGGTCCAGGGACCAGCGATCGCGGAATTCGAGCAGGCGTTCGCGGCGCGGCTCCACGTGCCTCGCGCGTTCTCCGCATCGTTCGGCAGGATGGCGTTCCTGTACATCCTCCGGGCGCTGGATCTACCCGCCGGATCCGAGGTCATCTGCCCGGCGCTCACCTTCTGGGTCGTGCCTGAAATGGTGCGTGTCGCCGGGCTCCGGCCGGTTTTCGTCGACGTCGATCCGCACACCTTGACAATTGATCCGGAGAAGCTCGAACGCGCGATCACGGAGAGAACCCGCGCTGTCGTCCCGACCCACATCTACGGCCTGCCGTGCGACATGGACCGTATCGGCGCTATCGTCGAACGGCACGGGCTCGTGATGATCGAGGACTGCGCGCACGCGCTCGGCGCGACGTTCCGCGGCCGCGAGGTCGGCACGTTCGGTCACGCGGCGTTTTTCAGCTTCCAAACGCTGAAGCCGCTGAATACGTTCGGCGGTGGGATCGGCGTCGCGACGGATCCGGCGCTGGGCGAGCGCGCGGCTGGAATCGCGGCGCAGGAGCCCTGGCCGGACGAGGCGCGCGTGCTGCGTCGGATCCGCATCGGCCGCATTCAACGCCTCTTCATGCGCCCGTCGATCTTCACGCTGACCGGCTTTCCAATCCTCTGGGGCACATCCTGGTTCGAACGAAAGCCCGATGTGTATCTGTGGGAGAAGATCCGTCCGCTCGATCCGCTCCCGATCGGCTACCAGGAGCGGTACGCGAACGTGCAGGCGGCGATCGGACTCGCGGCGTTGAAGCTCGTCGACGAGTGGACGGAGCGGACGCGGCGGCACGCGCAGCGCGTCACCGAGGCGCTGCGTCGCATCCCCTGGCTCGAACCACCAACGGTGCCACCCGACCGCACGCACGCGTTCTACCAGTACGCCGTCCACTCGAATACCCGCGATCAGCTCGCGTGGCGGGCAATCCGCCGCGGGCTCGACGTCGACACGCTCCACGTGGACGTCTGCACGCGACTCGCGCTCTTCGGCGAGGAAACCGAGGCGCCGGGCGCCGAGCGCGCGGCGGACACGATTCAGGTACCCGTCTACTCGTCGCTGACCGACGACGACGTGGAGGCGGTGATCGCCAGGCTGATGGCGGCCGCGGCGCCGCTGGCGCGGAGCCCGGCGTGATCCCGACAGGTCCCGCGAGCGTCGGGACCTACGTCCTCATCGGCGCGGCCGCGGCGATCGAAGGGGAAATCGTCTTCGTCGCCGCGAGCGTCCTCGTCGGAATGCGGCAGCTCAACCCCGTCGCGGTGCTCGTCGCGGGCGCGCTCGGCGCGGCCGCGGGCGATCAGTTCTATTTCTTCGCGGCACGCGGGTGGCTCGGCCGGTCGCTGCAGCGCGTGCAGACGGGCCGCGCCGTCCGCGACGCGGTCCTGCGCCGGGTGCGAGCACACGGCGCGTGGGCTGGCTTTCTCTGCCGCTTTGCGCCTGGCGTCCGGATCGCCATCGGGCTGGCTGCCGCCGCGGCGGACGTCTCCGCGATCAGGTTCTGCGCGGCGAATCTGGCCGGCGCATTCATCTGGGCCGGCACGATTATGGCCTTCGTCGCATGGGGCGGCCCGGCGTGGCTCAAACAGATGGCCCTGCCGGAATGGATGATCTGGGTAGTCCCAGGCTTCATCGTGCTGGCGGTGCTGATGTGGATGCTGCGACGCCGGCCGCTCACGTAGCGTCCGGCTCTAGCCGGACCGCGCACCGTGGGCAGCAGTGGCCAGCGATTAGAATCGCCACGATGTTCCTCGGGCACATCGCGGTTGGCCTCGCTGGCAAGCGTGCGGCGCCGGGCCTTTCACTGGCGACGTGGATCGCCGCGGCGCAGTTCGTCGATTTGCTCTGGCCGATTATGCTGCTCCTCGGGCTCGAGCACGTGCGCATCGCGCCCGGCATCACCGCGGTCACTCCGTTCGATTTCTACGATTACCCGATCACGCACAGTCTCGTCGGCGGACTCGGGTGGGCCGCCGTGTTTGTCATCTTCTATCTCGTCACGAGGACTCGTCGAACGACCCGGATCGCGCTGCTCCTCGCCGGTGCGGTCCTGAGCCACTGGGTCCTCGACGTCATCGCACATCGTCCGGACATGCCGGTGCTGCCGCACGGCCCGTATCTCGGACTGGGACTGTGGAATTCGATTCCCGCCACGCTCGTGGTGGAATTCGCCCTATTCGCCGCCGGCATCTTTGTCTACATGGGGACCAGACCTGACGTCGCGAGGCGGATTTCGTTCTGGATCCTGATCGGTTTCCTGGTCGTCGCCTACCTGGCCGCGACGTTCGGCCCGCCGCCGCCCGACGTTCACACGCTCGCGGTGACCGGGCTGAGCATGTGGCTGCTGATCCCGTGGCTGGGTTTTGTGGACCGGACAGTCGGCAGTCGACAGTCGGGAGTCGGCAGTCACAGTCGATAATCACAGTCGGCCGCGGACCGCCGACAGCGGACAGCGGACCGCGGACAGCCGACCGCGGACAGCCGACCGCGGACCGCGGACAAGCAACACCCTTGTGGGACGAATGGAAATACCCTGCGACCCACCGATCGTTTTGCGTAAGAATCTCTAGTGGCGCGTCGCCAACGAACTTCGGAGACACGACACTGGGCTAGGGGCTCGTTGGCTACTGAGGGCCAGACTGGCCATTCAGGCCGGGCTTTTCAATGGCCCACGATCACGTCAAGAGGACTCTCATGAACCTTCGCTCCGGTCTGTCCTGGGTCATCGTCGCTTCGCTCCTCACTGCCGCGGCAGCCTGCAGTTCGGCACCGAGTCAGCGACCGGTCAAGGCCGGTCCTGTGGACACGGGAGCCGGAACGCTCACTCAGGCTCGCAAGTATCTCGAAGGACGGTGGTCACTCGAGTCGTTCGAGGTCTACCCGCCGGGAGGGCCGGCCATCACGCTGAAAGGGTCCGGCACGCTGACCTATGATGAGTTCAGCAACCTGAGGATTGAAATCCGCGCCGACCAGGCATCAGCGGATCTGCTCCGTGCCGCCGGCATCGACATCAGGGATGGCGTGATTTCCTCCGACGGGCGAACGGCGGTCGACATGCAGAATCACACCCTCACGTACATCGTCCCGGGTCAGAGCGGCAGCACCGGACCGCTGGCGCTCACGCGTCCACGTCACTGGGAGGTCCAGGGTAATCTGCTGACGCTGACGACACAGGACGACAACGGCAAACCGCTATCCATTGGCCGCTGGCGGAAGGGCCAGTAGTCCGCAACGTGCCGGACCGTCACTGGTCATCTCGTCGCTCAAAAGGAGGATCCGTGCGAACAGGGTCTTGCGTCACTCTCGCCCTTCTTGTCGTCGCCACCGCAACGGGCGCGGCGCAGACGGCGCGCCGCAACGTCGGCGCTCCGGAAACGTTCAGCGCGAATGCGACCGCAGTCAAATCCGGTGCCGCTGCCGCGTCGGCGACGATTCAGGTTCACATCGAACGCTACACGCCGGACTTCGACCGGACGGCGGTCGAAACCGCGCTCAAGACCGGAGGGTATCCCAGCTTCCTGACCGCCTTGAGGAAGGCGCCGGATGTCGGCTACGTTCAGCATGGCGATCAGAAGACTGTCATCCGCTGGGCGAGACAGACCGACGCACCAAAGGGACGCAGAATCGTGGTCGTGACCGAGAAACCCATCTTCTTCCTTGGCGGCGGCGCCGCCGATGCAAAGCCGCGTGCCGGCTACGAGGTCGCCGTCATCGAGATGAACGTGGACGACGTGGGCCTGGGTAGCGGACGGATGGCCGCGGCCGCGCGGGTGAAGCCGGGTGGCGAATCAGGCGTCCAGATCGACGACTACGCAGACGAGCCGATCAAGCTCGCGACGATCAGAAGGATGCAACAGTAACTTATTCGCGGGTCGACAGTCGCGAGTCGACGGTCGCAGTCGGCAGTCAGTCGTCAATCGATGGTCGGCCGCGGCTTGAAGCGGACGCGATGTACGACTGACGATTGACTGACGACCGTGACTGCCGACTACCGACTGCCGACTCGCGACCCCCTCCGCCGCATCCTCCACATCGACATGGATGCGTTCTACGCGTCCGTGGAGCAGCGCGACGATCCGTCCCTGCGTGGAAAGCCGGTTGCCGTCGGTGGTCAGCATCGGGGGGTCGTCGCGGCGGCCAGCTACGAAGCGCGCGCGTTCGGGGTCAGGTCGGCGATGCCGATGTCGCGCGCGATTCGGCTCTGCCCGTCGCTCATCATCGTCCGGCCCAACTTCGCTCGGTACCGCGACGCTTCACAGTCGGTGTTTGCAATCTTCCAATCGGTGACGCGGCTCGTCGAACCACTCTCGCTCGACGAAGCGTACCTGGACGTCACCGAGAACGCGTGGCATGAGCCGCTCGGTCTTCGCGTCGCTGAACGGCTGAAAGCCGCCATCCGCGAGACCACGCAGCTGAGCGCGTCAGCGGGCGTCGCACCCAACAAATTCCTCGCGAAGATCGCCTCGGCGTGGAAGAAGCCGGACGGCCTGACGGTGATCGCACCCGAACGCGTCGAGCGGTTTCTCCAGAAGCTGCCGGTTGATGCCTTGTGGGGCGTCGGTCCCGTGACCGCGACGCGGCTGCGTGATCGCGGCATCGAGCGGCTCATCCAGGTCCGGACCGCCGATCCGGCGTTACTGCGCGAGGCGGTCGGCAGTCAGGCAGACTGGCTGCGCCGGCTCGCCGACGGTCACGACGATCGGCCGGTCGTTCCGAATCGGGCGGCGAAGTCGTCGGGCACCGAGAATACGTTCTCGCAGGATCTCGTCGACGCCCAGGAGATCCGTGCCGCGGTCGACGAGATGGCGCGCGAAGGAGCCGCGTGGCTGGAACGCAAGACGCTGCTCTGCCGCACGGTGACGATCAAGGTCCGCTACTCGGATTTCACGACGATCACGCGCAGCCATTCGAAGACGCCGTCGTCGAGGGATGCGGATGACATTGCCACGCGCGCCGTCGAGTTGCTGGAGCGCACGGAGGCAGCGACGCGGCCGGTGCGGCTGCTCGGCGTCAGCGTTCACAACCTGGAGGATCCGGCGGCGCCGTTCGACCCGGAGGAACCGCTGCTGCCGTTCGACGGATCAGAGATCAGC
>DATAEK010000113.1:0-46553 GCA_036258055.1 Vicinamibacterales bacterium | reverse complement strand
GATGATGCCCGCCTCCGACTCGCGCGTCGAGCGCTCGATGTCGGTGTCCTCGATGCGCAGGATGAACGTACCGTCCTTGCCGTGGGCCAGGAGCCAGTTGAACAGCGCCGTGCGCGCGTTCCCGACGTGCAGTTGCCCCGTCGGACTCGGGGCGAATCGAAGTCTCATTCTTTAGTTTGCGCTGGGGCCCCACCCCCAGCGCCCGCCAGCCCTCGCTACGCTCGGGCCGCTGGTTACCGGCGACTGTCTGCTTTCACAGCATCAAGGCTGGGGCCCGCGAATGGCGTTCCTTGCCGTTCCCTTTGCCATTTGCCCTTTACCATTTACCATCCGCCGGCCCATTTGCCCTTTACCATTTACCATCCGCCGGCGCAGCCGGCGGCCAACAGCGCCACCGCCTGCGCGGCGATCGCCTCGCCGCGGCCGATCGCGTCAATTCCCTCGTTCGTCTTGCCCTTGACGCTCACACGCTCCGGGTCGATGGTGAGCGCCGAGGCCAGACCTCCGCGTATCTGGTCGATCAGCGGCGCGATCTTGGGCCGCTCCAGGATGACCACGACATCCACGTTTACGATGGTGAAGCCGGCATCCCGCACCCTGGTCGCAGCTTGCCGCAGGAGGTCGGCGCTCGACGCGTCCTTCCACTTCGGATCCGAGTCGGGGAAGAACCGGCCGATGTCGCCGAGCGACGCTGCCCCGAGGATCGCATCCGTGACTGCGTGGCAGATGACATCGGCGTCCGAGTAGCCGAGCGCTCCAACCGTCGACGGGACGACCACGCCGCCGAGCACGAGCGGGCGGCCCTCGACAAGGCGGTGGAGATCGTAGCCGGTGCCCACACGGCCGGGCGTCCTCGGCGTCGCCGGTCGATCGCTGCGAGGCTGGCGTGCCTGCGCGAGATCGGACGCGGTCGTGATCTTCACGTTTGCCGGATCTCCCTCGACGATCCGTACCGGGTGTCCCGCGCGTTCGGCCAGCGCCGCTTCGTCGGTGGCCTCGAGACCCGAACGTCCGAGCGCGACGGCCTCCCGCAGGACCTCCCGGCGAAATGCCTGTGGCGTCTGCGCAAGGAAAATCTGTTCGCGCGGCAGCGTCTCGAGGATCACTCGATCGTCCCCCCCGCCGACACGCTTGACCGTGTCGGTGGCCGCGACCGCCACGATCGCCGCGCCGTGCGTTCGCGCCGCCTGGATGGCGCGCGAGATGACGTCCGGCGACACGAACGGTCGCGCCGCGTCATGCACGAGCACGATATCCGTATCCGCGCTCACCGCGTCGAAGGCGTTGGCGACCGAGTCCTGACGACGCGCGCCGCCCGCAACGATTCTCACCGCTCGCCGTGTGTCGCCGATGAGCGTCGGGCCCTTCGCGGTCAGCGCCTCAGGCAGCACGACCACGACCGCCGACACCTCGGGATGACGATCGAAAGCCGCCACGCTCCTGGCCAGCAGCGAACGTCCGTCGAGCTCGAGCAACTGTTTGGGAACGTTGCCGCCAACTCGCGTGCCCGCGCCGGCTGCCGCGATGATGGCGGTCACATGCATACGGCCAAACGATTATTATACCGACCCCGGAGGCATTGATGCGCAGATCGATCGTTCCCGCCCTGAGTTGCTGCCTGCTCGCCGTCGGCGCCACGGCCAGCGCCCAGCGCGTCGTCCGCTACGAACCGAAAGACAGCGACCTGAAATACGTCTTCGGTGTCGCGCAGCCGGTAGCAACAGTGAAGCCGGGCGAAATCATCGAGACGCGCACGGCCGATTGCTTCGGCAACGTAATCCAGAAGCCGGGCGACACACTGGCGAAGGTCAAGGGAGACAATCCGCTGACCGGCCCGTTCTTCATCGAGGGCGCTGAACCCGGTGACACGCTGGCGGTCACGATTCTGGAGCTCACGATCGACAGCGATCAGGGCATCGGCGCGCTGGCGCCGGGATTCGGCGCGCTGAACACTACGAACTACACGCCGATGCTGCACCCGCCGGTCCCGGAAAAGATCTGGTTCTTCCCCATCGATCGCGCCAGGAACGAAGCCACGTTCAAGGCGCTGGACTCGAGTTTCTCGACGAAGATTCCGCTGCATCCGTTTCTCGGCTGCCTTGGCGTCTCCCCTGCACTCGAATCGCGCAGTTCGGTGACGCCAGCCGAGCACGGCGGCAACATGGACGCTCCGGAAGCGAGCGTCGGTCACACCGCCTACTTTCCGGTAACGGTCCGTGGCGCTTTGCTCTACCTCGGTGACGGCCACGCCGCGATGGGCGACGGCGAGATCGCCGGCACCGCAATCGAAGTGCCGATGCGGGCGCGGCTGCGTGTCGATCTCATCAAGGGACAGACGATCCGCTGGCCGCGATTCGAGAACGCGCAGTCGATCATGGCAGTCGGCGCCTATCGTCCGCTGGATGACGCGCTGCGAATCGCGTTCACGGAGCTGATTGGGTGGATTCACGCCGAGACGGGCCTTTCGGAGTTGGATGCCTACCAGCTTCTCTCGCAAGTGGGCCGCGTACATCTCACCGAGATGGTCGACCCCAACTACGTCGTCATCGCCATCGCCGACAAGAAATTCCTGCCGCCGCGGAAGAACGGCAAGCCGTGGTGACGGCTATGGCCCGTGAATCGTCGCGCGAGCGCCCGCGGGCTCATCCACATCTCGTCGAACGACCTCTCGGACGTGCTCCGCGAACGCGCGCACGCGATCGCGGCTGACACCCTCGGTCGCGAGCGGCGCGTGAATCGTGACCGTCACCTCACCCGGACACACCATCAGTCGTCCCTTCTTCATCACGTGCCGGCTGCCCGCGATGCTGATCGGCACGACCGGCAACCGCGCATCGGTGGCGAGCAGGAAGACGCCTCCCTTGAAGCGTGCGACCGTTCCATCGACGCTGCGCGTGCCCTCGGGAAAGATGATCAGGGATCGCTTGTCGGCCACG
This sequence comes from Vicinamibacterales bacterium, assembly GCA_036258055.1. Classification (GTDB taxonomy): domain Bacteria; phylum Acidobacteriota; class Vicinamibacteria; order Vicinamibacterales; family 2-12-FULL-66-21; genus DATAEK01. Next base: position 43,617 of record DATAEK010000113.1, on the reverse strand, counting down.
AGCCGCGCCATCTTCTTCACGATGCCCGCGCCGGGGTTGTGACGATCGACCAGCAGATGCCCGGTGCGCTGCAGATGCCAGCCCAGAAATGGAAATCGTCCGAGCGACTCCTTCGCCACGATCCGGAGCTGCCACGGGAGCGCGGCGAAGACAATCGGGATGTCGTAGATGCTCTGATGATTGGAGGCGAAGACGTAGCTCCGGCCGGAATCGAGCTGGTCGAGCCCGGTGACGGCGACGCGCACGCCGGTGGTCTTCAGAATCAGCGTCGCCCACGCGCGCGCGCAGCGATGGCCGAAGTCACCACTGCGATCGAAGAGCGTCGAGACGAGCGAAAGGGTTCCGAGAACGATGGTGTAGACGCTGACGACGGGAATCAGGTAGAAAACCGTCCGCCACCAGTGGAACGGTGGGATGCGCATCAAGGGCGCGGAGTACTACCCGCGTCGGACGAGACGATTGAAGCCGGACCGTTCATTTCGCGTTCGGTTGTGCGCGGCCCGCCGGAACGGCTGACGGCGCCGGGGCGGCCGATGCCGACGTCGTCGTCGCGGTCGGCTGCGCCGGAGCGGACGCCGCCGACGCGTTCTCGATGTAGCGCCCGAAGATCATCTTTCCGGCTGTCGTCTGGAGCACGCTCGTGACGACGACGTCGATGTTCCGGCTGATCATCCGCCGCGCGTTGTCCACGACCACCATGGTCCCATCATCCAGGTACGCGACACCCTGGTTGTACTCCTTGCCTTCTTTGAGGATGAACACCTTCATGAACTCGCCCGGCAGGACGACCGGCTTGAGCGAGTTCGCAAGCTCGTTGATGTTCAGCACCTGGACGCCGCGGAGCTGCGCGACCTTGTTCAGATTGAAGTCGTTGGTGACGATCTTGCCCTCGAGCGTGCGGGCCAGCTCGATCAATTTGAGATCGACTTCGCGCACCTCCGGAAAGTCGACGTCGGAAATCATGACGTCGACGCCGGACATTTTCTGGATTTTCTGAAGGATGTCGAGACCGCGTCGACCGCGGTTGCGTTTCAATGAATCGGCGGAGTCGGCGACGAGCTGAAGCTCCTTGAGCACGAATTGCGGGATGACCAGCGTGCCATCGAGGAAGCCCGTCTCGCAGACGTCGGCGATTCGGCCATCGATGATCACGCTGGTGTCGAGAATGCGATATCGACGCTGCGGGCCCGCTTGCCGGAAGAGGCTGACGAGACGCGCCGGCTCGAGCCATTCGCCCTTGCGCGCGCCCATCACCAGGCCCAGGTACGGGAACACCAGCAGGATGAAGCTGTGCAGAAAGACGACCCGTCGATCGCCGGTGTCGGCCCAGAACAGGGCGGCACCGATCGTCTTGGCAAGGCCGAGGCCAATCGCCCCGCCGATCAGGGCGCCCAGGAGGTCGGTCACCTCCGCGGTCCGCAAACGGCTTTCGACGAGAACAACGATCACGCCGAGCGCCGCACCCACCGCCAGGTTGATGCCAAACGACGGATCGAACGGCCTCGCGAGAACCGCTGCCCAGGTGACCGCGAGAACGAACAGGAGGCGTGCCAGTATGAACCAGGCCATGGCGCTATGTCTCCGGTTATGAAACGGATGTCTATGATACTGCGGGCGGGATGGATCGCGGGGCGCGCCCTACCAGTCGATCAGCTGATCGAGCGCCTCGTTCACGGTCTTCACCGGGACCAGGTCGAAGCCTTCGGGAAGGCCATCGCGCGTCGAGCTGGCTTCGGGAACGATGCAGCGAGTGAACCCCATCTGGGCGGCCTCTCGGATCCTCGCCGCAGGCTGCGTAATGCCGCGGATCTCGCCGGCAAGCCCGACCTCTCCGAAGACCGCCGTCCGTTCACGGACGGGCCGGTTTCGAACGCTCGACGCCACGGCCGCCACGATCCCGAGGTCCGCGGCCGGCTCGTCCACGCTGATCCCACCCGCGACGTTGACGAACACGTCTTCGCCGATCAGATTCAGACCGACTCGCTTCTCGAGAACCGCCAGTAACAGCGACAGTCGATTCGGATCGAGGCCGCTGGCCATCCGGCGCGCGTTGCCGTAACTGCTGGTGCTGACGAGGGCCTGGATCTCGACGAGCAGAGGGCGCGAGCCCTCGATGCAACACAGCACCGCCGAACCCGGTGCGTTCACGGGACGCTCCGCGAGGAACAGCTGTGACGCGTTGGGAACGGCGCAAAGGCCGGTCCCGGTCATCTCGAACACGCCCAGCTCGCTCACGGCGCCGAATCGATTCTTCACCGCACGGACCACGCGGTGGGCGTGATGCTTCTCCCCCTCGAAGTAGAGCACGGTGTCCACGATGTGCTCGAGTGCCTTTGGCCCGGCGAGGTTGCCGTCCTTCGTCACGTGGCCGACGAGAAACGTCGGAATGTTCTGCCCCTTCGAGGCGAAAAGCAGCTGCGTCGCGGACTCGCGCACCTGACCGATGCTTCCGGGTGCCGATTGGAACTTGAGTGAGAACACAGTCTGGATCGAATCCACGATCAGAAAAGCCGGCTTCAAACGCGCCATCTCCTCGAGGATCCTCTCCAGACACGTCTCCGCGAGGATATAGAGCGGCGCGGGGGCGATGCCGAGACGCTCACCGCGCGACTTGATCTGATGTTCGGACTCCTCGCCCGAGCTGTAGAGCACCGGACCGACCGTCTGGGCGAAGTGGGCGGCCGCCTGGAGAAGCAGCGTGGACTTTCCGATCCCTGGCTCGCCGCCGATCAACACCAGCGACCCAGGCACGACCCCACCGCCAAGGACGCGGTCGAACTCTCCAATCCCGGTCGACAGTCGCTCGGCGACGACGGTGTCGATGTCGGCGTAGAGCTGCGGACCCGTCGTCGCCGCCAGGCTGTAGCGCTTCTCGGCAGTCGCGGCGGTCATCGCCTCGGGAGCCTGACGTTCCTCGACGAACGAGTTCCACGCGTTGCACTCAGGGCAGCGGCCCAGCCATTTCGGCGATTGGGCACCGCACTCCTGACAGGCGAAAATGGATCTGGGTTTCATAGATTCATGTCAGCGATCGGTGATCGGGACTCGGCGCTCGGGGCTCGGCGCTCGGGTCCGGCTGAAGCCGGACGCTACAGAGGCTGAGCGTCAGGGCTGTTGTTGATTGAGATCGGTAGGCCGCCCGTCGAAGACGGGCGGACAGGCCAAAGGCCGCCGCGCGAAGCGCGTTAGCGAGCGGGGGTGGGGCCCCGCGAGCACTGAATAATGCTGACCGAGGGTAGCTAGCCATCCCCATCGTCGAATCTTTAGCCGGACCCGGACGCCGAGCGCCGATTCCCGATTACCGTTAACGATCGTACTCCCGTTCAATCCGCGTCCCCACTCTGCACAACAGCTCGTACGGGATCGTGCCGATCGCCGCCGCGATCTCTCGGACGCCGATCGACTCCTCACCCTGCTCACCCACAATCACCACCTCGTCGCCAGGTGCCACATCCGTGCCGGTGACGTCGATCATCGACATGTCCATGCACACCGAGCCCACGATCGGCGCGCGACGACCACGTACGAGCATGTAGCCCCGGCCTGCAAGCCGCAGGTCGAGGCCGTCCGCGTAGCCAGCGGGCACGACCGCCAGCGTGCGGGGCTCTAGTGACGCGGCGTTCAACCCGTAGCCGACGCCTTCCCCGCGCCGGACCCCCTTCACGGCCACGATACGACTGTGCAGTGACAGGGCAGGTCGCAGCGGAATCGTCGAGGCAAGCGGCGGCGGGACGACGCCGTAGAGCAGCAGTCCGGGGCGGACGTAGTCGTACCACACGCGCTCGTCCCTCAGGAGCGCCGCGCCGTTGGCCGCGTGTCGGACCGCGCTGGTGATGCCCACGCGCGGCAGCCTCTCCAGCACCTGTTCGAAGTGCTCACGCTGTCTGCCGAACGCGGGATGCTCCGGGTTGTCCGCCGTCGCAAAGTGCGTGTAGACGGCATCGATCCGCAAGTGCCGGCTGGACGCGACCTCGGGCAATGTCCGATCGAGGTTGTCGTGGCGAAAGCCGAGGCGATTCATGCCGGTATCGATCTTGAGGTGACAGCCGAGGGTCACGCCGTGCCGCGCAGCCGCCGCTTCCAGCGCGCGCGCCGCCGACGGCGTGGAGATCGTGGGCGTCAGACCGTGCGTGAACACGCCCTCGAGGTCACTGACGCTCAGCGCCCCGAAGACGAGAATCGGGGCGCGGATGCCCGCCTCGCGCAACACGATCCCCTCTTCGATATCCGCGCACGCGAGCATCGCCGCCCCGGCCTCCTCGAGCGCCCGCGCCACCGGCGCCGCCCCATGCCCGTACGCATTCGCTTTGACAACGGCGATCACGCCCGGCGACGGCGTCCGCGTCGCAGCAAGGAATTCAGCAATGGCGTGGAAGTTGGACCGGATCGCGTCCAGGTCGATGCGGGCAACGGTAGGACGTATCACTTACGTGATGGTAAATGGCAAAGGGTAAATGGTAAATGGGATGGTCGAATGGATGATGGAATGGCACCAGCAGATCGGCTGGATCGCCCACGACAGATCAAAGGCCCGGAGACTCGCAAGAAGTGCACGCACCGCCGCTCGGCGAGATTGCAGTTTGTGCCAGGGTCTTGCTTTTACTGTTGAATGTCGACGGTTTTTATCCGGCATGCGCGATGCTTTCGGCGGTGCATGCCGAAGCCGCGAGACTTACGCGTTCGTTCATTTCAGTTCGCAGTCGACGTCGTACGTTTCGCTCGGTCCGTCGCGCTGGACGACGCGGCACTTCGACGGCTTGCCCTTCAGCTGATTGACTCTGTGGGTTCGGTGGGCGCGAATCTCGAAGAAGCCGCAGCCGGTCAGACCAAGCGTGACTTCATCGCGAAAACCTGCATCGCCTTGAAAGAAGCCCGCGAATCCAGGTTCTGGCTGCGCTTGATCGCCGCAAGTGAGCCGACCGTCAAGGAACGCGCTCAGCCGCTACACGCCGAGTCCTCCGAAATCGTGGCGATGCTCATCCCAGCGATCAAGACCGCTCGTTCGAATCCAACGAGAGGCCAGTCCCAGGACTAACTGGATGCGACCAACGTTGACACTTCGACCATCGACCCTCCCATTTGCCATATACCCTTTACCATTTGCCATCGAGAATCTCGCGAGCGCTAGGCGCGAGCGAGATTCTCGAACCTCGTATGCTCCTTGATGAACGCGAGCTTGACCACGCCGGTCGGACCGTTGCGCTGTTTGCCGACGATGATCTCGGCAACGCCTTCGGCCTCCTGATTCGGCTGTCCCTCGGCGTCGCGGTACTGCTCTTCGCGAAAGATGAACATGACCACGTCGGCGTCCTGCTCGAGCGCACCGGATTCGCGGAGATCGGAGAGCTGCGGACGGTGATCCGACCGGGTTTCGGGCGCGCGTGAGAGCTGCGAGAGGGCGACGATCGGGACGTTGAGCTCCTTGGCGAGCCCCTTCAACGATCGAGAGATCGACGCCAGCTCCTGCTGACGGCTCTCGAACCGTCCGCGACCCTGCATCAGCTGGATGTAATCGATGACGAGCAGATGCAGACCGTGCTCCGCTTTCAGGCGGCGCGCCTTGGCGCGCATCTCGAGCACGCCGATGGAGGCGGTGTCGTCGATGAAGACCCGCGCTTCGGCGAGCGTGCCGAGCGCGTGCGATAGCCGGCCGTAATCCTTTTCGTTCAGGTAGCCGCTGCGGAAGCGGTGCGAGTCGATCCGGGCTTCGGAGGTGAGGAGCCGCATGAAGAGCTGCTCCTTGGACATCTCCAGGCTGAAGAAGCCGACGGTCATGTCGGTGGACGTGCCGACGTGCTGGGCGATGTTCAGCACGAAGCTCGTTTTCCCCATCGACGGCCGCGCGGCGACGAGCACGAGATCAGAGGGCTGGAGTCCCGAGGTCATCTCGTCGAGGTCCAGGAACCCCGTCGGCACACCGGTGACCAATCCCTTGTGCTGCTGCAGCTTCTCGATGGTTGCGAAGCTGCCCTGCACGAGGTCGCGCAGCGGGACGAATCCCTCGCGGATCCGATCTTCGGCGATCGCGAAGATGGCACGCTCGGCCTCGTCGAGCAGCAGATCCGGCTCCTGCTCTGCCTCGTAGGCCTCGGTGAGGATCTTGTTGGCCGAATGAATCAGATTGCGGAGCGTCGCCTTTTCCTTGACGATGCGCGCGTAGTACTCGACGTTGACCGAGTGCGGCACGCCGTCGGCGAGCGACGCGATGTAGGCCGGACCGCCGACTTCGTCGAGATCGCCGGTGCGGCTCAACTCCTCTTTGAGCGTGATGAAGTCGATGGCGTCGCCGCGTTCGCTGAGCGCGACCATGCGGTCGAAGATCCGGCGATGCGCGTCGCGGAAGAAGTCGCGCGAGTCGATCAGCTCCGCCGCGTGGTTGAAGGCCTCGTTGCGGATCAGGATCGCGCCGAGCACGGATTTTTCGGCGTCGAGGCTGTGCGGGAGCGTGCGGTCAGGAGCAGCAACGTCGGCCATGGATCGCAGCGATCATCCGCTTGGGAACAATCGCGCGAGCGGCAGGATCGGGTAGTTGCCCCACCGGCGATCGATTGTGGATGAAACCCGCACGAAGGATATCAGAGATCGCTTCGCCCGCATCCGGATTCGATCGCCGATGAGACACGATCGGCGGACGCCGCGCTTACTGTTGCTGCGCGACGACCTTCACCGTGATCTGGGCGGTCACGTCGCGGTGCACGCGCACCGGCACTTGCACCTGGCCGAGCGCCTTGATCGGATCGGCGAGCTGGATCTTGCGCTTGTCGATCTCGAAGCCCTTCGCTTGGAGCGCGTGCGCGATGTCAGCGGAGGTCACCGAGCCGTACAGCGCGTCGTTCTCGCCGACGCGCCGCGCGATCTCGACCTCGAGCTGCGTCAGCCGCTGCCCGAGGGCCTCGGCCTGCGACCGCTCTTCGGCTTCGCGGACTTCGGCGACCTTCTTCTCGCGCTCGATCTGCCGCTTGTTGTTTTCGGTGACGGCGAGCGCCAGCTTGCGCGGCAGCAGGAAGTTGCGCGCATAGCCCTCGGCGACCTTCACGATGTCGCCCCGGCGCCCGAGATGATCGACGTGTTCTCTCAGAATGACTTCCATCTCACTGCTTTCATGAAGTAGTTGAGCCCGCAGGGTGCCGAGGCTCCGGGTCGGGAACCTCGGAGATCCCCTAGTCGGTGACGTACGGCACGAGCGCCAGCTGCCGCGCCCGTTTGATCGCGGTCTGCAGCTTGCGCTGATGCATGGCGCACGTGCCCGAGATCCGGCGCGGCTGGATCTTTCCGCGCTCCGGCAGGAACGGCGTCAGCAGACGAACGTCTTTGTAGTTGATGTAGTCAATTTTCTCCGCGCAGAACTTGCAGACGCGGCGGCGTCGGAAGAAGCCGCCCCGGCGCGGACCGTCGCCACCCTTGCCCTTGTCGCGATCGCCACCTTTGCCGCCGCGGCCGCGGCCTCCACGTTCCTCGCTCATCGCTGGACCTCCATCCCTTCCCGGTCGTCATCCTGATCGAAATCCCCGCGCGCCTCACCCGGCTGCGGCTCGGGCGGCAGCCCGCGGGCGGTGCGCCGGCGCGCCTGCGTGGCCTTTCGCGCGTCGCGCGTCCGTTCCGCCACGCGCAGCTCCTCGTCGACGCGCACGATCAAATGCCGGATCACCTGGTCGATCACCCGCAACCGGCGATCGATCTCCTTCACCAGTTCCCCGGATCCGCTGATCGTCTCGACGACGTAGGTGCCCTCGCGGTGATGACCGATCTCGTAGGCCAGCCGGCGGCGGCCCCAGTTCTCCGTTTTGTCGAGGGTGCCCTGGAAGCGCTGGACGATCTGCTCGATCTGCGTGTGCAGATCTGCAATCTCCTGCTCGGACGCATCGGGCGTGATGATGTAGACGAGCTCGTACTGTCGGGTCGTGCTCATAGGTCTCCTTCTGGACTGAGCGGCCCGCCTTCGCCCGCTTCGCGAGCGTCGGCGCGCAAGGAGAAGATCGGGGTGACTAGTCGCCGTCTTCCTTCCGGTTGTACCGGTTCATCACGACGGCAATCCCGTCGCTGACGAACGTCTCGGCGGCATCCGCAGCGCGGCCCACCGCCTCGGCGACGACCGGCCGTTCATCCGGCTCGAATCGCGCCAGCACGTGATCTCCGAGATCACGCCGGGCATCTCCACGCCCGACACCCACTCGCAGCCGTGCAAACTGATCGGTCCCAAGCTGCCCGATGAGCGACTTGAGCCCGTTGTGCCCGCCGGCCGATCCGGCGGGCCTGCCCCGGAGCCGTCCGAGCTCCAGGTTGATATCGTCGACCACCACCAGCAGATCCGGCAGGTCGATCTTGAAATACCGCAGCAGCTCGCCAACGGCGTGCCCACTGAGGTTCATGAACGTCAACGGCTTCGCGAAGAGAACGTCCTCGGCCCGCCACTTCGCCAGCAGCGCCTCCACCGGCGCCGACGTCCACTCGAGGCGATGCCGTTCCGCCAGCGTGTCGATGATCTCGAATCCGACGTTGTGCCGGGTACCTGCGTACTTGCGTCCCGGGTTTCCGAGACCGACGATCAGTTTCATTGGGCGCTCTGCGCCTCGCGCAGGCCGCAGGCGCTAGGTCCAGCTGAAGCCGGACTCTACTCTTCTTCTTTCTCGGTCTTGCCCTTCTTGATGACCTCGGGCTCCGCCGGCGCGGCCGGCGCGACCTCGGCTGCGACAGGCTCCGGTTCCTCGGCCTTCAGTGCGACGACGTGCACGATCATCATCTCGGGCTCGCTGATCGGCTTCCACTTCGCGTCCTCGGTGTGCAGATCGCGAACGCGGAATCCCTGATTCAGCAAGAGCTCGGACACGTCCACGGTGATGTTCTCCGGAATGTCCCCCGGGAGGCACTCGATCTCGATCTCGCGGTTGACGAAGTCGACGATCCCCCCCTGCTGCTTGACGCCGCGCGCCTCGCCCTTGAGAACGATCGGGACGGTGACGGTCAGCAGCTTGTCCATCGCGATCTTGTAGAAATCGGCGTGGAGCAGCCGGTGGTCGATCGGATCGAGCTGGTACTCCTTGACCAGCACGCGCGTGTCACTGCCGTCGAGCTGAAGACCGATGAGCGTGTTCACCCCCGACTCCGAGTGGAGGATGCGCAGCAGCTCCTTCGGATCGACGGCGATCTCGGTCGCCTTACCTTTTTCGGTGCCGTACACGACCGCGGGGATCCGCCCTTTCGCGCGAAGCCGCCGCGCCTCGTTCTTTCCCCGGCCGTCGCGCTTTTCCGCCTGCAGTGTTGCGTCCATCGTGTCTTCCTGTCTCCGCCGCGGAGTTGAGTTCCGCGATGCTCTCTGCCGCAGAGCTGATGCTCCGCGCTCCTCACACGAACAACGACGAGACCGACGTCTCCTCGTGAATGCTGCGAATCGCCTGGCCCAGCAGCCGGGCCACCGACAACTGCTTGATCTTCTTGCAGCACCGCGCCCGCTCCGAGTTCAGCGGGATGGTGTTGGTGATGATCACCTGATCGATCGGCGCCGACTCGAGCCGCTCGATCGCCGGCCCCGAGAGCACCCCGTGCACCGCGCACGCGAGCACCCGCTCGGCGCCGTTGGCCTTGAGCGCGTGCGCCGCCTTGACGATCGTCCCCGCCGTGTCGATGATGTCGTCCTGAATGATGCACGTTCGTCCCGTGACATCACCAACCACGTTCATCACTTCCGCCGAGCCGTCATCGGTGCGCCGTTTGTCGATGATGGCGAGTTCCGCATCGAGCCGCTTCGCGTACGCTCGCGCGCGCTCGGCCCCGCCGGCGTCCGGCGACACGATCGTCAGATCCGCATAGGCCAGTCGGGCGCAGTGATCGATGATCACCGGCGCGGCGAACAGGTGATCCACGGGGATATCGAAAAACCCCTGGATCTGCGCTTTGTGCAGATCCATCGTGAGCACGCGGTTCGCGCCAGCCGCACTCAGCAGGTTCGCGACCAGCTTGGCCGAGATCGGCACGCGCGGCTTGTCCTTCCGATCCTGCCGGGCGTAGCCGTAATACGGGACCACCGCCGTGATGCGCGTCGCCGACGAGCGGCGGAACGCATCGATCATCACGCACAGCTCAATCAGGTTCCGATCGACGTCCGCACACGTCGGCTGGACGACGAACACATCCGTGCCGCGAATGTTCTCGTCGATCTGGAACGAGACTTCCGTGTCGGGGAACCGCTGCAGACGCGCGTGCCCGATGGGCACGCCCAGGAACTCGCCAATCTCGCCCGTAAGGGCAGGATGGGCGCTCCCCGAGAACAGCTTGAGCTGGCCACGACTCATAAGTGGTTGGGGCGGAAGGATTCGAACCTTCGAATACGGGATCCAAAGTCCCGCGCCTTACCGCTTGGCCACGCCCCATCCGTCGAGCCGCGCACGATCACCGTCCCGGCGCAGTCGCCGATAGGGACTCGACACGACGCCGAGGCTCCGGAAAGACTCGCAACCCGCGCCCGACCGGATGGTCGGGCCTGCGTCCGTCAGGACTGCAGGCGTGGCCCGCAGGCGCATCCGCAAAACGTTAAGTGTATACGGTGCCGCTGGCTTCGGTCAATTCGACGACTCGAGGCTGGTACCGCCGATTCGGCAGCGTGCAATTCGTCGGGCGATGGAAGTTCCGCCAGCCAGCCCGAGGAGCGGTCGCTCCGGATTCAGGCGTGGCGCTTGGTCCTGCGAATGGTCGCGCGTCCCCTGCGCTCGTATTCTGCGCGGCTCAGCGTACGGGTCAGCAGCGCGCGGGCGCCGCCGCGCGAGAGCGGCCTGACTGCCCGGGCCGCCACGGCCTGGGTACGAAACAGGCCGAACACGGCCGAACCACTGCCGGACATGGCGGCGGCCAGGGCGCCGGCGTCCCGCAGCGCTGTGCGCAGGGTACCGATCTCTGGGTGCCGCCGCACGACCGGCGGCTCGAGGTCGTTGATCATCTGCGCCGCGCGGGTGGGCCACGGCACCGGCAGGATCTGGAGATCGCGCGGCTCGCGAAGACCCGCGCCGCGATCCTCGTCGTACCACGAGTACGCTTCGGCCGTGGACACGCCAAACGGAGGCCGTACGAGCACAACCCAGTGCGTCGGCAGATCGACGAGCGGATAGATCTCTTCGCCCCGCCCGAGGCCGAGCGCCGTCCCACCTGAGAGGAAGAACGGCACGTCCGCGCCGATGCCGGTCGCAATCTCACGCAGCAGCGACAGCGGCGCGCCGCCCCAGAGACGCGCCAGCGCCACGAGCGCCGCCGCCGCATCCGCGCTGCCGCCGCCGAGTCCGGCCGCAACCGGAATGTGCTTCTCGATGGTGATCTGCGTGTCGATCGGCGGTCCGGGCCGGCCGAGCGCCGTCCAGAGCGCAGCGGCTGCCCGCCACACCAGGTTCGTCTCGTCGAGTGGAATGCTGGCCGTCCGGCATTTCAGCGTGAACGGTCCGGGACGGTCGGCGGTCACGATCGTGTCGTGCAGCTCGATCGTCTGAAACACCGTCCGCAACTCGTGATACCCGTCAGCGCGTGTGCCCAGCACGCGGAGATCGAGGTTCACCTTGGCGTGGGCGCGCGCCGCGATGCGCAGTCGTTTGGCGCTCACCGTGGCGGGGCGATCCTCACTGCGCCCCCTCCGGTCCGCCGCCGAGCGGTCCGGCTCTGCGCAATTCGTCAAGCGTCAACGGCGCGGCGTCCGCAGGAATCTCCGCCTCGAACGCGCGCGGATCGATCGGCACGTTGATGTCCACCTGCGAGAGCCGCAGTATCAGGTCCGCGCTCGTTCCGGTCGCTCCCTGAATCGCTCGAATACGGACGACCGTGGGTCGTGCCGACACGAAGTCGTCGTACCTGATCTCGAGGGGACCGCGCACCGCCGCCACCATGCGCCAGACGCCGTCGATGCGGCGAAGCCATCCGGTGAACCCGGTACCCTCGACCGACGCCCAGTCGCCTGTGAAGAGATGGCCGGTCGCGACCTCGCCCGCGCCGAAACCGCATCCCGCAACCGCCGCGCGCAACTCGTCGGGGCCGAGCGCGACCCCGGCAATCGCTTCGACGATGGCGGCGGGCTGGGCGCCGCGGAGCACGCGACCGTCACGATAGAGCACCAGAGTCGCCTCCGGTCCTCGTGCGGCGAGCACGAACACGGGACGCCCGAACGGTGCCGGCGCTTCGAGCCGGATCTGCGCCGGGGCAGCGAATCCAGCCAGGATCCGTCCGCGCAGTTTCTGGCGTCCGGCGTGACCGGACAACCCAATCTCAGCGCTCAGGGTCTTCACGCCACGGCATTGCTCGGTGGCAGCCGTGTAGGCGGCGGCCGCGTCAGGAAACGGTGCGCCGGTTCCGGTTGGAAGCGTGGTGAGTTTGGCTGCGCAGGACGATAGCAGTGGAAGGCAGACGATGGCACTCCACAGACGTCGTGATCCTGGTCTGATCACCTCTGCTCCCGGCGGGAGCGGGCGTCGCGGATCTTCTGCTCGATCTTGGTGCGATTGATGTCACGGCCGTCTCCCGCGAGCGCTTTCTCCCATGCGGACGCCGCATCGGGGTAGCGCTGCTGCTTGAAGCGCAGGTCGCCGAGGTGTTCCTGAACGACCGAGCTGTCCGACAGCTTCGATGCGGCCTCCGAGAGCGGCGCATCCGCGAGTTCGAGCCGTCCCTGCTGGAAGTACGCCCATCCGAGCGAGTCGAGAAACGACGGGTTCGATGGCTCGATCTTCAGTGCCCGCTGGAGCAGCTCCACGGCTTCGTCGAGCCGCTCGCCACGATCGGCGAGCATGTAGCCCAGGGAGTTGAGCGCGTTCGCGTCGAGCGGATCGCGTGACACGATGTCGCGCAACGTGCGCTCGGCGGCTTTGTCGTCTCCCTTGTCCTGTTGAATGAGCGAGAGCACGTGCAGGCCGCGGACGTCGCCCGGATTGGCGTCGACCAGCTTCTGCGCCGTTGCCTCGGCGGCGGGCAGGTCCTTCATGGCGCGCTGCGATTCCGCGAGGAGATACAACACGGCGGGATCCTGCGCGTCAGGTTTCGCGGCGGCCAGCATCCCCTGCAAAAGATCGCGTGCCTCCGCAGGTTTGCCTGCGTTGATGAGCGCCGCGGCGCGCCGGCCGCTGAGCACCGTCGCGCGCGGATTCATCTCCTGCGCGCGTGCGTACGCGGCGGCGGCCTTCGCCCACGCCTGCTGACGTTCGTACAGCTCGGCGAGCTTGAGCTGACCGCGGAAGAAGTTCGGGCTCTCCCGCAACGCTCGCTCCAACGTCGCGGTCGCATCGTCGAGATTCCCTGCACCTTCCTGCGCCGCAGCAAGCAGGAAGGCTCCGTCGGAGTAGCCCGGCTGATCGTCTACGACTCTCCGCAGGATGGGGATGGCCTTGTCGAAGGCGCCGGTCTGTGCGTAGAGCCGGCCGAGCGTGAAATCGAGCACGACGTCGAACGTGCTGTCACGCCGCGCTTTCTCGAGCGCAGTGATCGCGCGAGACGGGTATTCGGAAGGTTTGTCGCCGGGGCGCAGCGCCTGCCGCTGCTCCGAGAGTGCCGCGTAAATGGACCCGAGAATCCGGTTTGCTTCCTGGTTGTCCGGATCCTTCTTGAGCGCATCCTCCGCCATGTCGATGGCTTCGGCGGCGCGATCCTGACGCGCGTAGAGCCCGGCGAGCTCGGCGCGCAGTTCGGCGGACGACGGCTCGAGTGCGATGGCCTTCTTGTGCGCGTCGATGGCGTCGTCGATTTTGTTTTCGCTCTCGAGATGACGACCGAGCAGGAAATAGTACGCGGCGGTGCCGTCGGGAGCCGCGGCCGCCGGCGTTTGCTGCGCCGCGAGCGGCGGAGCGATCAGGACGAGAGCGGCAAGAACCAGCGCAAAGAGACGCATCTCTCTGACTATAATGAGGCCTGCGCCCCGCGCGACGCAAACGGCTTCTGCTATAGTGTGCGGCTCGGCCAGTGCGGTGTGCGGCTCGGCCGCACGATCGTGGCCTGCCGGCCAAGCGTCGTTGAACAATGCCCGGCGCGCCCTTCACGGTGACGCTCGAATCAGAGGCGTGATGCATGCCCGTCGATCCTGAACTGCTCGAGATCCTCGCGTGTCCCAACTGCAAGACCAAGGTGGACCTCGTCAAGAACGGGACCGCACTCAAGTGCGGCCAGTGCAAGCGGGTCTATCCCATCAAGGACGACATCCCGGTCATGCTGCTGGACGAGGCGACGATCGAGCCCTGATCGGTGCACCGCCACCGGTCGCGGTTCCGCTGCCCGTGAACATCCTCCTGATCCGCCTGCGGCTGATCGGTGACGTGGTCTTCACGACGCCAATCATCCGAGCGTTGAAACGGGCGTATCCGAACGCCCGCCTCACCTACCTCGTGGAGCCCGACGCCGCGCCGATTGTGGTGCGTAACCCGCATCTCGACGAGCTGATCGTCGTACCGAAGAGCCGTGGACTTCGGCGCCTGAGAGACGACCTGACCCTGACTCGCCGTCTGCGTGCCGCGCACTTCGACATCGTCATGGATCTGCACGGAGGACCGCGCAGCTCACTGCTCGCACGGGCTACCGGCGCCCCGCAGCGGATCGGGTACGATGTGAAAGGTCGGAGCTGGCTTTACACACGGACCGTGCACCGGATGCCAGGGCTGCACCCGCGGCACTCGGTGGCCAATCAGTGGGACCTGTTGAACGCCATCGAAGGCTGGCCCGGCGGCGATCCGGATCCGGCGCGTGACGCCGTCGAAATGCCGCTCGATCCGGTCGTGGATGCGCGCATTGCCGAGCGACTGAATCGGGCGGGTGTAGACGCGAAGCACGCGCTCGTGATCATTCACGTGAGCGCCGGCAACCCGTTCCGGCGTTGGCCGGAAACAGCATTCGTCAGGCTCGTGGTGGGGCTGGCCTCGGCGGAGGCGGGCCGGCGAATCGTGCTGAGCTCAGGACCCTCGGATCGGGCGGCGGCGGCGCGGATCGCGAGTGCGGCACGGACGGAGCTCGGCGCGCGATCGCATCAGGTGGTCGACCTCGGCGAATTCGATCTGGCGGAGCTCAAGGCGCTCGTGGTCCGAAGCGTCCTGTTCGTCGGAGGTGACACGGGTCCTCTGCACGTCGCCGCCACGACGATGACGCCAATCGTGGGGATTTACGGGCCGACGCTGGTCGAGCGATCGTCGCCGTGGCGCGATCCGCAAGCGGTCAGCGAAGCGGTGCAGGTCAATGGACTGCCCTGCCGGCCCTGCGATCAACGCGTGTGTGAACCTGGCGATTATCGATGTCTGACTACCCTGACGCCGGAGAGCGTGATCGACGCGGCCGAGCGCGCGCTGAAGAGGAGCGCGTGATCGCGGACGGCCAACCGTCACCGCCGGTCGGCCTGGAGCGCGCGGCGTACGTCGCGCTCCTCGCCTTTGCCGCCACGCCGCAGTTCTCGATTGCGGCGGCCGGAATCCTGCTGGGCCTCACGTCGCTCCTCTGGCTGGCGCTGGTGATCCGGGGACGCGAGCGCATCGAAGTCCCCTCGATGTTCTGGCCGCTCGCCGCCTACGCGGGCATCACACTGGTGTCGTCGGCCTTCTCGGTCAGCCCGTCGGTGAGCTTCCACGACAGCAAGCAGCTCGTGCTGTTCGCAATCGTGCCGATCGTCTACCGCCTCGCCGTGGGGCGCCGCGCGCTCACGGTCGTGGACGTGATCATTACCGTCGGGGCGGTGAATGCGGTCTACGGCATCCTGCAGTACGGAATCCTCAACTACGACAACCTCGGACGCCGCGTTCAGGGAAGTCTCGGCCATTATATGACCTACTCCGGCGTGATCATGCTCGTCGCGTGCATTGCGGCGGCGCGCGTCATGTTCCGGGAGCGGGATCGGCTGTGGGCCGCGCTCATCATGCCGGCGATCATCGTGGCGCTCGCCTTGACGTTCAGCCGTAACGCCTGGGTCGGCGCCTGTTTCGGCATCGGGCTGCTCTTTGCGCTCCGCGATTTCCGGCTGCTCGCGATTATTCCAGTCGTGGCCGCCCTGTTCATCACGTTCGCGCCCCTGCAGATCAGCAACCGGCTGTATTCGACGTTCAGCCTCACGGATCCGACCAACGTAGACCGCCTCGCGATGGCGCGATCCGGCCTGCGGATCATCGAGCGCTTTCCGCTGACCGGCGTCGGGCCAGACATGGTGATCCAGGTGTATCCGCACTACCGGGACCCGGAAGCAACCAAGCAGCTCAATCCCCATCTCCACAACGTGCCCCTGCAGATCGCCGCCGAGCGCGGGCTCCCGGCGCTTGGCATCTGGTTGTGGTTCATCGTGACTCTCGTGCGCGAATTGATTGGCAAGCTGAAGACGTCCGCCTTCAAGTCGCTCCCGACCGCCGCGCTCGCCGCAGTGGCTGCGATGCTCACGGCCGGCATGTTCGAATACAATTTCGGCGACTCCGAGTTCCTGATGCTCTTCCTCGTCGTGATCACGCTCCCGTACGCCGCGGACCGCCGTGCCGCGGCGACGGTTTCGATCGTCACGCGGCACTCCCCCGCCGCCTGACATGCCCGCGCTCGACGCGCTCCTCGATCGCTTCTCGGACCGCTCTATCCTCGTCGTCGGCGACCTGATGCTCGATCATTTCGTGTACGGGCGCGTCGATCGGATCTCACCCGAGGCGCCTGTACCGGTCGTACAGTTCGAGCGCGATGAGTACCGGCTCGGCGGAGCCGCCAACGTCGCGCACAACATCGCCAGGCTCGGAGGACGCGCGCGGGTGATCGGTGTAGTCGGGGCCGACGCGGAGGCTGAGCGGCTTCGGGCTGATCTCGCGGGCGCGTCGATCGACGCCGCCGGTCTGGTGACGGATCCCGAGCGGTGCACGACGCGGAAGCTTCGCATCGTGACCACACGCAATCAGCAGGTCGCGCGGATCGACTACGAGCGGGATTCGGAGATCGCCGGCGCCCTCGAGCAGGCGGCCATCGCAAAGATCCAGGAGCTCGCGGCCTCGGCTGACGCGATCCTCGTTTCTGACTACCTCAAAGGGCTCGTGTCACGCGGCGTCGCCCACGCCTGTGTCGAAGCCGGACGCCGGCGCGCAATCCCGGTCCTCGTCGATCCGAAGGTGCCGCACATCGACTACTACGAAGGCGCCACGCTGGTCACACCGAACCACCACGAGGCGGAGTCGGTCACCCACATGCGGATCCGTTCGACGGACGAAGCGAGCGCAGCCGCCCGACGATTTCGCGAACGGGCGAAGTGCGAGAGCGTGTTGATTACCCGCGGGGAACACGGGATGTGGCTGCTTGGACCGGACGGGGAAGTCGCGCTGCCCGCGGAGGCGCGTGAGGTTGCCGACGTCACCGGTGCAGGAGACACGGTCATCAGCGCGCTCGCGCTCGGCCTCGCCGCCGGCGCGTCCCTCGCCGAGGCGGCCCGTCTCGCCAACCGCGCCGCCGGGATCGTCGTCGGGAAATTCGGACCGGCGACCGTCAGCCCGCAGGATCTGCGGGGAGTGTGAGGATGGGCCGGCTGAAGACGGCCACCACCGCTCACGAACACCTGTTCGTGACGATCACCAGCTCCGGCAACGGCTGACGTTCCAGCACGTTCCTGAGCTTCACGTCGAACGTGGGCCGGTGATCGATCACGCACGGCTGGACCCCCATCTCGCGCCGCAGCTCGTCGTAGGCATCGGTGCTCAACACCGCGTAGACGGTCCGCTCCGATCCAAGGAGCTCCGCGAGGTGGGGCACGTCGAACACTTCTTCCACGTGACGACGCAGATAGAAGACCAGGCTGGGCATCGCCACATCGTGCGTCGCGATGACATCGTCCGCGCCGGCGCGCGCGAGTAGCAGCTGCGCAAACGCGGGAACGGGTTTGTAGGCCTCGAAGCTCGGCAACGTGCGCAGGACGAAGATCCAGTTGACTGCGATCGTGGCGGCGAGCAGTGCGATGAGCGACGACGCGAGCGCCGCGCGTGCCGCGAAGAACACGGTCGCAAGCCCGCCGGCAATGCCGACGGCCGCGATCGCCGGGATTCCTCCGAGGGCGTAGGCGGCGCCGGCCGTTCGGAAGAGAAACACGAGCCCCACCCCGGTCACGACGAAACTCACGCCGACGGCCAGTGACGTCCAGCGAACCGCCTCGCCGACAGGACTGCGATCCTGACCAGCGTCGAGAGCCTTTGCGATGGCAATTCCCGCTAGCGCTGCGACGGCCGGAACAATCGGAAAAATGTAGAGGTCCTGCTTGGCGGCCGAGATCGAAAAGAAGCCGACGATGACGAGAATCCACAGCCACAGCAGCGTGCGAACGCGATGGCTCGTGTCCGCCTGTCTCCCGCGCCGACGCTCCACGAACCACAGAATCGCCGCCGGGACGAGGTACAAGGACAGCGGAAACGAATCGGTCAGGATGACCGGCGCGTAGAACAATAGCCCCCGGTCAACCTGGACGCCGAGGCCGGTCGTGTAGCGATCGATGTTCTCCCCGACGAAAAACGACGTGATGTAGGTCCAGCCGTAGCGATGGTAGAGCAGCGCGTACCACGGCACGACGATCGCCAGCACGATGACGATGCCGAGCGGGACCAGCATCCCCGCCGCACGCCGTAGCTCGCGATGGACCCCGAGGTACACGGCGAAGACCAGACCCGGCAGAAGCGCGGCAACGGGGCCCTTCGTCAGGACTCCCAGACCCACCGAGACATACATGAGCGCGAGCCAGAGCCGCCGGCGCTCCGGGAAACGCTCCGACAAGGCGAAGAACAACAGCGTGAGCGCCATGAACATCGAGATGTAGATGTCGATGAAAATCCGGCGCGCGAACATCATCAAACGCGGGGCCACCGCCAGGCCGAGCCCGGCCCAGAGCGGCGCGTCGCTCGCTGGACGGCCGTCTGTTTCGGGCTCCGCGGCCCGACAGAGGAAAAACGCCGTCACGATGAGCACGACCGCACCCAGCGCGATGGCAAGACGCTGGACGCCCACCGAAATCCCGAAGAGGGCGTAGAAGGCGGCGACGATCCAGTAGCTCAGGACCGGCTTGTTGAAGCGGGGCTCGTAGTTGAACGTCGGGCTGACGTAGTCGCCGCGCTCGATCATCTCGCGCGGCGTTTCGACATAGAACGCCTCGTTGGCGTCCCAGATCGCGGATCCGCCCAGATCGACGAAGTAGGGACAGATGGCCGCGGCGAGCAGGATCAGCAGGATCAGTCGACGGCGCGGCACGGCGGAATTGTAAGTTGTGAACTGTGAATCACGAGCCTCAAAGCTGACGACACGGAAGCGGAGCTCGAGCCCCGCGCTTCTCTCACCTCACGATTCACAATTTCTCAATTCCGACCACTCGTCAGTGCCTGAAGTGCCGCCGGCCCGTGAAGACCATGGCGATTCCACGCTCGTCGGCGGCGGCGATGACGTCGGCGTCGCGCATGGAGCCGCCGGGCTGCACGATCGCGACAGCGCCGGTGTCCGCGATGGCGTCGAGCCCGTCGCGGAACGGAAAGAACGCGTCGGAGGCTGCGACCGTGCCGCGGAGTGCGTCCGCCGAGGCCTTCATGACCGCGACCTTCACGGCATCCACGCGGCTCATCTGCCCAGCTCCAATCGCCAGGGTTCGATCGGCGGATGTGAAGATCACCGCATTCGACTTGACGTGCGCGCAGACGCGCCAGGCAAACCGCAGCGCCGTCCACTGCTCCGGTGTCGGCGCGCGCTTCGTGACCACCATTGGAAAATCACCCGATGGCCAGGGATCCTGGGCTTCGGTCACGCGATCACGCTCCTGAGCCAGCACTCCGCCGAGAAATGTCCGGTACTCCTCGACCGGCTGAGCCGCCCATGCGGCGAGCAGCGCGTCGAAGTCCGCCGTGACGACGCGAAGGTTCTGCTTGGCCGCGAGGATCTCGCGCGCCGCATCGTCGATGGAGGGCGCGATGACCGCCTCGATGAACGTGGACTTCAGCGCGGCCGCGACGTTCGCGTCCAGCTCACGGTTGAGGCCCACGATGCCGCCGAACGCAGACAGCGCGTCCGCATCGCGCGCCGAAACGTAGGCCTCCGCGATGGTTTGACCCGTGGCCACTCCACAGGGGTTCGTGTGCTTGATCACCGCGCTCGCCGGTTCCACGAATTCGAGGACGATCCGGGCGGCCGCGTCCAGGTCGAGCAGGTTAGTGTACGAGAGCTCTTTCCCCTGGTGCACGCGCCACATCCGTTCTCCGGTGGGGCCTGCGAGCCAGCCGCCGTGCTGATGCGGGTTCTCCCCGTACCGAAGATCCTTGCGCGTGGCGTGCGCCGGGACGACGCCGCGCCTGAAGGCCGCGTCCGCCACTTCGACGGACTGGAGCGCTGCGGCGATCGTTCCGTCGTATTGCGCCGTGTGCACGAACGCCTTCTTCATCAGCTCCAAACGGAACTCGAGCGTAGGGCCACCGTTCTGACGGAGCGCCGCGACCACGCGTGGGTAGTCCGCCGGATCCACGACGACGAGGACGTCGCGGAAGTTCTTCGCGGCGGCGCGGACCATGCTCGGACCGCCGATGTCGATCTCTTCGACGAGATCGTCGAACGGCGTGTCAGGATTCTCGGCTGCCTTCGCAAAGGGATACAGGTTCACAATGACCAGGTCAACCGGGACGATCCCGTGCGCGCCGATCGCGTCGAGGTCGTCTCGCCTATTCCGGCGCGCCAGAATGCCAGCGTGGATGCGGGGGTGGAGGGTCTTCACGCGGCCGTCCATCATTTCCGGAAAACCCGTGATCTCCGAGACGTTCACGACGGGAATGCCGGCGGCGGCGAGGGTTTTGGCGGTGCCGCCAGTCGACACCAGCTCGACACCCAGGGAGGACAATTCGCGACCCAGCTCGACGAGCCCGGCCTTATCAGAAACGCTCAGAATTGCACGCATATGTGACGTTTTGTTGACAATCCCCTGCGGCAGAGATAGCATATCTGCGGCGCTGGGCGGGCCAGCGTCGTAAGCCGAGGCCGCGGCACTCGCGGTCTTTTTTTATGTCCATTACCCTCGCACCCCGGGGTTGATGGATGGGTCAAGCGGCGTCCCGAGCCGCGACATTGCAAGGCAGGAAAAGTACGATGCGTATCACAGGCAAGGTCAAGTGGTTCAACAACGCCAAGGGTTACGGCTTCATCGAACGCGACGGTGGCAGTGACGTGTTCGTCCACTTCTCGGCGGTCCAGGGCAACGGGTTCCGGACGCTCGAGGAGGGCCAGGCGGTCGAATTCGAGATCGTTGACGGCCCCAAAGGCCCGCAGGCCGGCAACGTGACCAAGGCCAGCTAGCTCCCGATCGGGAACCGGGGGCGCCTCTGGCGCCTCCGGTCTCCGGTTGTTTGTCCCTCCCGTCAGTCCTTCGCTCCCTTCAATCCCCGCACCGTAAAGTTCACCTTTCCGTCTTTCAGCGCAACGCGGAAAGCCACTTCTTCGCTTCCCGACTGTCGCAGCTTCGTGACCTGGTCCTTCACCAGGGCGGCGAACTTGTGGAACGGGACAACCTCGTCGCCCGACTGACGCCTGGCGTCCATGAGCGAGTCGTAAAGGGAGTGCAGTTTGTCGATCTCGCGGACCGGATCCTTGAACGCGGTCACGTGGAGCAGCTTGTTGTCGGCTTCCTGCCTGCTCGGCCGGGCAACGGGCCGAGGTTGAGCGAAGGGCCCCGGACGTCCCTCCTCGCGCGCCCGCAGGCCGCGATCCCAGAGGTCCACGAGCGACTGGAACCGCGACTGCAACGTTTCGAAGCGAAACCGATCGCCGGTCGTCTGGATGGCGCCGCGGTCCCAGCGTTTGATCATCGCCTCGACCCGGCCCCGCGTCTCCCAGGGCGGACGGGGCAGGCGGCCGGCGAAAAACATGTTGTATTCCGCCTCGAGGCGCTTCAGGTCTGCCGTGAGCGTCTGCAGATCGCGCTGGATGTCGGTGGTGTCGGCCATCGGACGTAGAGTCGCGTCGCTCAGCGGATGAGGATCCAGACGAGCGGCAACCACAGCTCGCGGGCGTAGGGAACCGGACGATCGTCGATGAGCACGTCGCAGGCGTCGAGGCGACCGACGATCTCGAAGAGATCCCGCAGCCGCCGCGCGTCCCCGGGAAAGAACCTCGCCCGGTGACGGACCTGGTCGCCGGTGCCAATCTCGAGATACTCCGCAGACGCCCGCGCCATTTCGAGGGCGCGCACGTAGCCAGGGCCTTCGAATGGCGGAAACTCCAGCGAGACCGAGAACGGCCGGCGCGGCGCCCCGAAGAGCGCCTCCGCGAGCGCGGGATCGAGCCGCGCGAGCTCTTCGTCGGTCGGTTGCTCCGGCAGATCGCGGTACGGCCAGAACCGCTCGACCGGGCGGTACTCGGGCACGTCAACAGCAGGCGGAGTGTTCTCGTCGGCGGGGCTCATGTGGTCGAAAACGTGATGATATCCTGCACGGACCGAAGGTGCCAAGGTGCCCGAAACGTTTCGCCTGATCCCCTCGATCGAGCAGTTGCGGCAGCGCGAAGCCATGCGCGCGCTCGAGCACACGTACGGACGCGACGCGCTCGTTGATGCGCTCCGTGCCGAAGCAGACGACGTTCGTCGCGCGCTCGCCGAGGGGCACGATCGAGACGATGTGGTCGACCGGATCGAACGGGGCGTCGCGTCGCGACTGTCCCGCGATGCGGACCCGTCACTCCGGCCGGTGATCAATGCCACGGGCGTCGTGATTCACACCAATCTCGGCCGCGCCCCGCTGGCGGAGGCGGCGATACAACGGGTGGCGTCGCTCGCTGGCGGGTACACGAATCTCGAATACAACCTCAGCGACGGCACACGCGGCCACCGTCACGTCCACGCCGAACGCCTGCTCGCCCGGCTGACCGGTGCTCCGTCTGCCGTTGTCGTCAACAACAACGCCGCGGCGACGCTGCTGGCGCTTGCCGCGCTCGCGAACGGACGCGAAGTGATCATCTCGAGGGGTGAACTCGTCGAGATCGGTGGTGGATTCCGTGTCCCGGATGTGATGGCGCAGTCGGGAGCGATTCTGCGCGAAGTGGGAACCACGAACCGGACACGCGTGGCCGATTACGCCGCCTCGATCTCCGATCGGACTGCCCTGATTCTCCGAGTCCATCCGTCGAACTTCCGCGTCGAAGGCTTCACGGAACGGCCGGATCTCAGCGCACTCGTCGCACTTGGACGACGCTTCAACGTACCGGTCGCGGAAGATCTTGGAAGCGGGTACCTGTCTGTGCCGCTCGGAAGCGAGGCACTGCGGGACGAGCCCGACGTTCGCGACAGCATCCGTGCGGGGGCCGATCTCGTCATGTTCAGCGGCGACAAGCTGCTGGGAGGCCCTCAAGCCGGTATCCTCGCTGGAGGTGAGCCCGTCATCACGACAATCCGTCGACATCCGCTGATGCGCGCGCTTCGCGTGGACAAGATGACCTACGCCGCCCTGGAAGCCACGCTCGCGGAGTACGCGGCGGGTCGCGCGACCGACACGATTCCCGTCGCCCGGATGATTGCAACGAGGACGGAGGACATCGGCCGCAGGGCTGAGGCCATCGGCGTACGACTTGGTGCGGCAGGTCTCGAGGTCGAGGTCGTCGACGGCCGCTCGATGATTGGCGGCGGCAGCGCCCCGGGCATGTCGCTTCCGACCAGGCTGATCGCGATCGCGCACAGGTCTCCGAGCGCGCTCGACGCGTCACTGCGACGGCAGCACCCGCCGGTCATCGCGCGCATCGAACAGAATCGGCTGGTGCTGGACCTCCGGACCGTCCCGCCGGGTCAGGACGACCTGCTCGCCAACCTCGTCATCACCGCCTCGCACACTCCTTGACAACTTAGGAGAGACGCGCTATTCCTAGATGCCTTAGGAGAGCGCGATGGCGCAGGCCGCACTGCTTCCGGGCACCCTGGACCTCCTCATCCTCAAAGCCGTATCGCTCGGCGAGCTGCACGGCTACGGCGTGCTGCTCCGCATTCAACAGATCTCGAACGAGGCGCTGACGATCGAACAGGGCGCGCTCTATCCTGCGCTCTATCGCCTCGAGCACCAGGGCCTCCTCGACACGGAATGGGGCACGTCGGACAACAACCGTCGAGCCAAGTTCTACCGTCTGACCCCGGCTGGGCGTCGCCGGCTGAAGGAGGAGACGGAGAGCTGGAACCGGCTGGTGAATGCAATGGAGCTCGCCCTGCGAGCGCGGGTCAAGGAGATATAGCAGGCGACCAATTGCAACGACTTTGACCCGGATGTAACAGGCCAGCGGCGCGAGCGCTGGCAGGCGCTGGGGTGAAGGCTGACCGACTGCTGCACGTTTCACCCGGAAGCCACAAGCCAGCGGCGCGAGCGAAGCGAAGCGCTGGCAGGTCGCGGGGGTGGGGCCCCGCGACAAATGAAGAAAAGACATCTCCATGCTCCGCAAACTCCGTTCTCTCGTCCGCGCAGCCCTGCACCGCTCAAGTTTCGAGCGCGACATGGACGACGAACTGCGGTTCCACCTCGACTCTCGCGTGGAGGCGCTGGTCAAGACGGGGCTCCCGCGACACGACGCGATGCGCCAGGCCCGCCTCGAGTTCGGGAATCCTGAGGCGTACCAGGATCGCTGCCGCGAATCGCGCGGGCTGCGGCTCATCGACGATCTGATCATCGACCTCCGGTTCGCGCTGCGGACGATGCGCCGCGATGCGGCGTTGTCGGCAACGGTCATCATGACTCTCGCGCTCGGCATCGGCGCCACGAGCGCGATCGTCAGCGTCGTCTACGGCGTGCTGATGCGTCCCCTGCCATTCCCTGAACCCGAGCGGTTGATGATGGTCGGAGCCCGAAGCGCCAAGGAATCCTTTATGCCGGTGTTTGGGCCGGACTTCATCGAGTGGCGTGAGGGCTGCCACGTCTGCGACAGCATGGCGGCGTCTGCCGGGACATGGCTCAGCAACCTGACCGGCGGCGCCGAGCCGGATCGCGTGCTGATCGGACGCGTCAGCCAGGACTTCTTCCGCACAATGGGCGTTCAGCCGATGCTGGGCCGCACGTTTCTGCCGGAGGAAACGGGTCGATCGATTTTCGGCATCGGCCACGACACGCCGGTGACGGCGGTCATCCTCGGGCACGGTCTCTGGCAGCGGCGCTTCGGAAGCGATCCTTCCGTTGTCGGCAAATCCGTCAGCGTCGAAGGAGACCCGTGCACGATCGTGGGCGTGATGCCGGCGGGCTTCAGCTTCCCGAAGAATGCCGAGGCGTGGATCCCGGCATCGATCAGCCCGAAGCGCGACAACGCCTATCTGTCGGTCGTGGCCCGCCTGCGCCCTGGACTCACCGCGGCGGACGCGCAGGCCGATCTGGCGGTCATCGTTCACCAGATCAACGCGCGGCAGACCGACGACGAGCGCCGGATCGACCTCGCGGTCCACCCGCTGCGCGAGCACATCGTCGGGGATATTCGATCGTCGCTGCTCGTGTTTCTCGGCGCCGTGGGGCTCGTCTTGCTCATCGCGTGCGCGAACGTCGCGAACCTCCTGCTGGCGCAGGCGGCGAGCCGTCCGCGTGAACTCGCCGTGCGCGCCGCGCTCGGCGCCGGGCGCCGGCGAATCGTCCGGCAGCTCCTGACGGAGAGCGTGCTGCTGGCGGTGATCGGAGGGAGCCTGGGACTGCTAATCGCGCGATGGCTTCTGCCGCTCTTCGTGGCGCTCGCGCCGACCGACATCCCGCGCCTCGAATCGATCGTCCTCGATCGCTCCATGCTCGGCTTCACGCTGCTGTTGTCCATCTTGACGGGACTGCTGTTCGGCCTCGCGCCGATCGCGCGGACGGGGCGCGCGCCGTTGACGCTTTCGCTGCAGGACGCGGGCGGCCGCGCCGCGGGAAGCGTGGACCGCCAGCGTCTCCGTCGAACCCTCGTCGTCGCCGAGGTGTCGCTTGCGGTCGTGCTCCTGGTCAGCGCGGGTCTCCTCCTCAAGAGTTTCGTGCTCCTGCCTCAGACCGCGATCGGCTTCAACCCGCGCGGGCTCCTGACCGCGAGCATCACGCTTCCGGATGCGACGTATCCGACAGGGGCCGAGGCCAGGGCGTACTACACGCAGGCCGTCGAACGAATCGCCGCACTGCCGGACGTGCAGGCGTCGGGGATCGTCAACGCGCTGCCGCTCAACCGGTACGGGGCGCGCATCTCCGGCAGCTTCACGATTGACGGCGAAACAGAGGAACGCCGCGGCGCGTGGGCGCGAAAGCTCGCCGTCGGCGGCGACTACTTCCGAGCCGCCGGCATCCCGCTGATCAAAGGACGACTGTTCGATCAGCACGATACGGAATCGTCTCCCGGCGTGGTGATCGTCAGCGAGTCGCTCGCCCGGAGGTTCTGGCCGAATCAGGATCCCATCGGACGCCGGCTGAACGTCGGGTTCGGAAATGAAACGTGGCGTGAGGTGGTCGGCGTCGTCGGCGACGTGATTCAGGACGACCTGGGCGAGCGGCGGCTGGCGGCACTCTATCAACCGTATCTGCAGGTCATGGACGCTCGGCGCTGGCTGATCGTTGATATGACGTTCGTTGTTCGCACAACGGGCCCGCCCGAACGTGTCGCTGCCGCACTGCGCGGGACACTCGCGCAGATTGACCCGAATCTCCCGCTCTACGGCATCTCCACGATGAGCGACATCGTCGCGCACAGCACGACCGACCCCCTCTTCTACACGGTACTTCTCGGGGGATTCTCGCTGTTGGCGCTCGCGCTTGCGGCGGCCGGTGTCTACAGCCTGATTGCCTGCTCGGTGTCGCAGAGGACGCACGAGATCGGCATCCGGATGGCCCTCGGCGCACGGCGCGCGAGCATCATGCGGCTCGTGATCGGCGAAGGTCTCGTGCTGGCCGCCGCGGGAGGAGCACTCGGTCTCGCAGGCGCCGCGGCCGTCACGCGGCTGCTCACGCGATTCCTCCATCAGGTCAGCACGACCGACGCGGCCACGTTCCTGGCGGTCCCGCTCGTCCTCGGCGGCGTCGCGTTGGTCGCGTGCGCAGTTCCGGCGCGGCGAGCAACGCGCGTGGATCCGATCGTCGCGCTGCGCCACGAGTAGCTTTCGTTTCTTCGCTCTCGCTTTCCGCAGTCCGCTGTCCGCTGTCCGCTGTCCGCCGTGCGCTGACCGCTCGACGCTCGTCGCCTGCGGTCCGCTCCGCGCGCAGCGCGTCGCTCGCTGGACATCTTGACGCATGTCTCGATAATAACTACAGTGTGCTCTTAATCGGCCTTGGTACGCCTGAGCTCACATGGCTGACACCATCGGCGACTTCGAGCAGCGGATCCTCTTCGCCATGCTCCGGCTCGGTCACGACGCTTACGGCGTGACGATCCGTCGCGAGATCGAGACGCGGACGGGACGGTCCGTGTCGCCCGGCGCGCTGTACACCGCGCTCGACCGCCTCGAAAAGCGCGGGTTCGTCTCGTCACGGCTCGGCGATCCCACGCCTGAGCGCGGCGGAAAGCGCAAGCGGATGTACACGCTGCGGCCGGCCGGCGAGCGAGCGCTGGCGCGAGTGTTCGAATCGCTCCGTCAAATGTCCAACGGCGTCGCCGCGCGCCTGCGTACCGCGAAGGGTGATTCCTGATGCCGGCCCCTCGCCTCGCCAACGCCCTGCTCGCACGCGTCATCGCTGCCGACGATTTCGAGGGCATCTCGGGGGATCTCGAGGAGATCTACTCCACCGACGTTGTGCCGCGTGCAGGCGTGCGGGCCGCACAGATCTGGTACTGGTCCCAGGTACTGAGCGTGATCGGCGCGCGCGTCTTTCGCGCGCGCGACCGCTCGCCCGCCGTCCCAAGGAGGATCGCCATGGCTGCGATTCGTCAGGACCTCGCGTATGCCGTTCGCGCGCTGCGCCAGCAGCCGGGATTCACCGCGACGGCGGTGTTCACGCTGGCGCTCGGCATCGGCGCCAACGTCGCGATCTTCGCGCTCGTGAACGCGATCGTGCTGAAGCCGCTGCCCTTCGCGGACCCGGATCGCCTGATGATGGTCCACATGCTGGCACCCGATCGCGAGGCGCCGGGCACCTATCGCACGATGGTCTGGTCGTACCCGAAATACACGGTGCTGCGCGATCACCAGACCGTCTTCGAGTCCACGGCCATCGTCGCCGACGACACGTGGAACATCACCGGATCGAATCTGCCCGAGCGCGTGTGGGGAGAACTCGTCGAGGCCAGTTATTTCCAAACACTGGGGACGACACTGCAACTCGGCCGCAGCTTCACCGCCGAGGAGACGCGCGCGCCAGGCTCCGCGCCGATCGTCATGCTCGGGCACAGCTTCTGGCAAAGACGGTTTGCCGGCGACGTCAACGTGCTCGGACGCTCGCTCGGCCTCAACGGCACGCCTCACACGATCGTCGGCGTGCTGCCGCGCGGATTTCGCGGCCTGTCCGGCCAGGCGGATATCTGGGTTCCGGTGATGACGCTCCCGGCCGACAACCTCGCTGAGGCCTGGAACCACTCGTATTGGCTCGTCGCGCGACGCAAGGCCGATGTCTCGGCGGACCAGGCGATCGCGGCGGTCAAGGTCCTCGGCGATCAGGTGAACGCGCAGTACGCACCGGGCGGATGGCGGAAAGATGCCGAGCAGCACGCGCCGCCCTGGGGGGCAACGGCGGTCGCGCTCAACGACGAGCGGATCGATCCGATGATTCGCCGCTCGGTGTTGATTATGCTCGCGGCGGTCGGAGCGGTGCTGCTGATCGTCTGCGTCAACCTCGCGAACCTGATGCTCGTCCGCGCGCTCGGACGTCAGCGCGAGGTCGGCATCCGCCTGGCGCTCGGCGCCAGCCGGCTCCGCATCGTCCGGCAGCTGATGACGGAGAGTTTGCTCCTTTCGGTGTCTGGAGCGTTGGCCGGCCTGGCCGTGGCCTACGGTGTGGTGACGGCCGGAGCCGCGCTGCTGCCCGATCTCCGAATGGTCCTGCCGCGTCAGATGGGCAGCCAGAGCGCGGGACTGACGCGCGTGGGCCTCGGCACGTTCGGCCTCGACTCGACAACCTTACTGTTCACCTTCCTCGTCGCGGCGGCGGCGGCCGTTCTTTTTGGACTTGGTCCGGCGTGGCGCGCGTCGCGGCGCGACCTCACCTCCACCATCCGCGCGGGATCCTCGGGATCGGTCTCACAAGGTACGTCGCGCTGGAGTGTGCGGAACTTCCTGATCGTCGGCGAAGTCGCTCTTTCGCTCGTGCTCCTGAGTGCGGCCGGACTGATGCTGAAGAGCGTCTTCCAGCTGCAATCGACCGAGCTGGGATTCCAGCCTCAATCGCTGCTCACGTTCCGATTGTCGATGCCGTCGCCGCAATACGATCCTCCACGCGCGACGCAGCTGTTCGTGCAGCTCGTCGATCGCCTCCACGGTCAGCCCGGAATCGACGCGGTCGCGTACAACAACTGCGCACCGCTCTCAGGCGGATGCAATGGAACGACTGCGACGTTCCCGGATCGTCCGAAGACGCCCGTCGGCAGCGGGCCCGCGGTGGGTGTCTACTGGGCTTCTCCGACGTATTTCGACACGCTCGGCATCCGGGTGATCCGCGGCCGCGTTTTCGACGATCACGATCGCGTTGGCCAGCCGAAGGTCGTCGTCATCAACGAAACCGCCGCGCGGGCGTTCTGGGGCAATACGGACGCCGTCGGCAAGCGGATCGGCGTCGGCCAGGGCGGATTCAGCGACGGCGCCGAGGTCGTGGGCGTCGTAGCTGACGTGCGTTATGGAGCAGTCGAAACATCGGTAAAACCGGACGTCTACCTGCCCCTGCTGCAATCCGCCCGCTCGAGCGGACTGATCTTCGTGAGAAGCCACGTACCGCCGGATCGTCTGATTCCCTCGCTGCGGCAGCAGGTCCGCGATCTCGACGCCGACCTGCCGCTCGTCGACATCAAGACGATGGACGATCGGTTCGGAGATGCGACGTGGCGCACGCGCATGAGCGCGTGGCTCCTCGGCGTCTTTGCGGCGCTCGCGCTCGTGCTCGCCGCGGTCGGCATCTACGGCGTGCTTTCTCAGGGCGTCGAACAGCGGGCGCGCGAGATTGGCGTCCGGATGGCCGTCGGCGCGAGCCGCGCCGACATCTTCCGGCTGATACTCGGCCGCGCGCTGATCTTCGCCGCTGCCGGCGTCGCGCTCGGGATCGCGCTGGCGTTGCCGGCCATGCGGCTCCTCACGGCGCTGCTCTATCAGGTGCGGCCGGGCGACCCGATCGTCCTCGCCACCCTGGCCGCCGTCCTCCTCGTCGTCGCGCTCGTGGCGAGCTATCTGCCGGCGCGACGGGCGACGCGTGTGGATCCTATGACCGCGCTGAGGGCGGAGTGACTGATCCATCACCGAGCGCGACGCTGGGTGCGTCTTTATTCAGTGCTCGCGGGGCCTCACCCCCGCTCGCCTACGCGCTTCGCGCGACGGCCTTCGGCCTGTCCGCCCCTCTACGACGGGCGGCCTAATGGCACCGCGGACAGCGGATAGCGGATAGCACAAGTCCGCTCCATTGTGAACAGCGATTTACCATCGTGCTACGATGCGGGGCGAGTTCACCGCATCGCATGAGCCCTCGCCCGCGCACCGTTTCCGACATCGACATCCTGACCGCGACGCACCAGGTGATCTCCCGCGTCGGCCCCGCGCGCTTCACGCTGGCCGACGTGGCGAAGGAGTGCAGCCTCTCGCCCGCGACGCTCGTACAGCGCTTCGGGTCGAAGCGAGGTCTGCTCCTCGCGCTCGCTGAACTTGGGAAGGACTCGGTCGGGGCCTGTTTCGACGCGGCGCGCAGCGCCAACCGGTCGCCGCTCGACGCGCTGATGACGGCGGCAACCGAGATGACGCGCCACATGAAGTCACCGGAGGAGCTCGCCAACGGTCTCGCGTTCCTTCAGATCGACCTCAGCGACGCCGACTTCCACGCGCTCGCGCTCGAAAACTCCCGTCGGATCGAGGCGGGTTATCGCGACCTGCTGAACGACGCCGTGAAGGCGGGTGAGCTGCGGCCGTGCGACACGCGCCACCTGGCGCGCACGGTCGGCGCCGTCTCGGGCGGATCGCTCATCGCGTGGGCCATCCACCGTGAAGGGACCGCTGAAGCGTGGGTGCGCGCGGACCTGAACACACTCCTTGCGCCGTACCGAACCGCGCGCCGCGCGCCGCGGACGGCTGCACGCCGGCCATCGAGGGTTGCACGAAGGTCCAAGTCGTAGCGAGGCGCGCCGCAGGCGCGCGCGCCGGAGCGGAGCGGGGCGAAGGGGGCCCCGCGAGCGACGGCGAGCCGGGGTCCCCGCCGCGCGGACTTTGCGCGGTGGGGTGGGATGGGGGGTCCGGCGGGGCGAAGCCCCCCGGTCAGAAGATCGTCGAGATCGAGTCGAGCGCGAGGTCGATGACTTTGGTGGGCAGCACGCCGAGGTAGAACACGGCGATCGTCGCGAGTGCCAACCCGGCAAGCGCCGTCGCGGGAACCCGGGGCCGCACGGTGTCCGCGCCTTCTGTCATGTACATCATGACGACGATGCGCAGGTAGAAGAACACCGACACGACGCTCGTAAGCACGCCGATGATGGCCAGCCAGTAGTATCCGCGCTCGACTGCCGCGGCGAAGATGTACCACTTACCGATGAACCCGGCCATCGGGGGAAACCCGCCGAGCGAGAGCAGGAACACCGTCATCAGCGCCGCGAGACCCGGGCGTGACTTCGCGAGCCCGGCGAAATCCCGCAGCTGATCGTGCTGATGTTCCGCGGTTCCAAGGAGCGCAACGATGCCGAGCGCACCGAGGTTGGTGACCGCGTACGAAAGCAGATAAAAGAGCACCGCGGCCTTGCCCGTCGGCGTCGTCGCGATGATGCCCAGCATCAGGTAGCCCGCGTGGGCGATGCTGGAGTAGGCGAGCATGCGCTTGATGTTCGTCTGCACGACCCCGACGACAGTCCCGAGGATCATCGTCGCGGCGGCGATGACCGACAGGACCGGGATCCACTGATCCTTGAGCGGCTCGAGCGGGGCGAGGAACACGCGAACGAACGCGGCGAAAGCCGCCGCTTTGACACCGGTCGACATGAACGCGGTGACGATCGTCGGGGCCCCTTCGTAGGCGTCCGGGGTCCACATGTGGAACGGGACCGCCGACACCTTGAACGCGAAGCCGATCGCGAGCAATCCCACAGCCAGGAGCATGGTTGTCGTTGGCGCGGCAGCCGCCTGCCTCGCGAGCTGCAAGCCGATCTGGTCGAGCCGCGTCGATCCGGTCGCGGCAAACACGAACGCGATGCCGTAGAGGAAGAACGCGCTGGAGAATGCGCCCAGCAGGAAGTATTTGAACGCGGCTTCCGCGCCGGCCGCGCTGCTGCGGCGGATCCCGGTCAGCACGTAGACGGCAAGCGAGAGGATCTCGAGCGCGATGAAGATCACCAGCAGATCCGTCGCCGCCGCCATCAGCATCATCCCGCTGATCGCGAAGAGTGTCAGCGCGTAGTACTCACCTGCCGGGATGCCCTCTCGCTCCACGACGTCAGCCGAAAACAGCATCGTCAGAACGCCGACGATGCAGAGCACGAGGTTGATGAAGAGGGCGAAGTTGTCGGAGCGGACGACGCCGAAGCTGCGGGCATCGCTGTCCCAGAGGAACGCCGATGCCGCCGCGGCACCCGCCAGGCCGATCAGCCCGAGGCCGGCGATCGGCATGCGCTCGCCAGGCTGACGGAAGGCCTCGGCCAGCATGGCCGCAGTGGCCGAGAGCACCACAATCACGATCGGAATGATGGCCGCGTAGTCAGTCATTTGCTGGCAGTCCGAACAGCGGCGACACCGACGGGCAGCGCCTGGACACCGGAATCAGCCGGGCGAACCTGGGAGCCATCGATCGCCGCCGGTACGGCGGCCGGCACGCGCGATGGCTCGACGCGTACGCGCGCCGGCTGGGCGCCGGTGACGCGCTCGATCACTTGCGCGACCGCTGGTGCCATTGGACGCAGGAACACCCCTGGCACCACACCCATCACGATGGCCATGGCGATCGTCGGCACCATGAGCGCCCATTCGCGCGGCGTCAGGTCGGGCAAGGCGCGGTTCTTCTCGTTCGTGATCGGCCCGTAGTTGACCCGCTGGAACATCCAGAGCATGTAGACGGCCGAGAGAATCACGCCCGTCGCCGCAAACGCCGTGAACGAATAGTTCCAGCGGAACGCGCCGACGAGAATCAGGAACTCGCCGATGAAGCCGTTCATGCCCGGGAGCGCGATCGATGAGAGCGTCACCAGCAGGAACGCCGCGACCAGCCTCGGCGCGACACCCTTGAGCCCGCCGAATTCCGAGATGAGCCGCGTATGCCGCCGATCCGACAGCATGCCAACGAGCATGAAGAGGCCGCCCGTGCTCACGCCGTGGTTGAGCATCTGGTAGAGCGAACCCTGGACGCCCTGCACGTTCATCGCGCACAGCCCGAGCACGACGAACCCGAGGTGACTCACGCTCGAGTAGGCGACGAGCTTCTTCATGTCGGGCTGCACCATCGCCACGAGCGCGCCGTAGATGATCCCGATGACGGCGAGGAGCGCCAGGACCGGCGCGAAGTCATGCGCCGCCGACGGGAAGAGCGGAAACGCGAATCGCAACAGCCCGTAGGTACCCATCTTCAGGAGCACGCCGGCGAGGATGACCGATCCTGCTGTTGGTGCCTCGACGTGAGCATCGGGCAGCCAGGTGTGGAACGGGAAGAGCGGCACCTTGATCGCAAACGCCACCGCGAACGCCAGGAAGAACCAGAACTGCGTTCTGTACGAGAGCTGCAGCGCGTAGAGATCGAGAAGGTTGAAGCTCGGCGATCCCGTGGCCTCGGCGTGGATGTAGGCCAGGCCGATGATGGCAATGAGCATCAGGACGCTCCCGGCCATCGTGTACAGGATGAACTTCACGGCCGCGTAGATGCGCCGGTCGTAGCCCCAGATCCCGATGAGGAAGTACATCGGGATGAGCATCGCGTCCCAGAAAACATAGAAGAGGAACAGGTCGATCGACACGAAGACGCCGAGCATCGCCGTCTCGAGCGCCAGCAGGAAGAACGAGAACAGCTTGACGTTCTTGTGCACCGACTCCCAGGACGAGAGCAGCGCCAGCGGCGTGAGGAAGCCGGTCAGGACGATGAGCAGCAGGCTGATCCCGTCGACGCCGATGTAGTACTGGATGCCGAAGGCCGGGATCCAGGCGTGTCGCTCTTCGAACTGATACGCCGCGCTGGTGGGATCGAACCGCCACCAGAGCACCAGCGTCGCCGCAAAGGTCACGAGCGAGATCAGCAGCGCGAGGTTCCGGACGAGGGGCTCGCGGTCGTGCCGATCGCCGCGGCCACCGGCAAGCAGCACCAGGATGGCGCCGACAAGAGGCAGGAAGACGATGAATGAAAGCATGATGATCTAGAAACGTGCAGGGTGCGGTGAACGTGTCATCGTCAGCTCCACAGGTACCACCCGAGGATCAGGACGCCGCCCAGGAACAGTGACGCGGCGTAGGTCCTGACGGACCCGTTCTGGATCCGGCGAAGGACACTGCTCGTGCCCTGCACCAGCTGACCCACACCGTTGACAATGCCGTCGATGAGCCCGGCATCGATGCCTTTCCACAGGCCTCCGGTCGAGAGGACCTTGATGGGCTGCACGATCGCGGCGTCGTAAATCTCGTCGATGTAGTACTTGTTCAGCAGCAGGTTGTAGACCGATCTGAAACGCCGGGCCATGCCATCTGCGGCCGCGCGGTCGCGAAGCCAGAAGAACACTGCGATACCGATTCCAGCGAACGCGACGCCGATGGAGACACCCATCAGCTTCAGCTCTGTGCCTTCGCTGACCGTCTGGTGCTCCCCGGAGACCGCAGGCTCGGCGTGTTGCGGCTCCTGCGCGGCCACTGTCTGCACGCCGGTCGCCGGCGATGCGCCGTCGGCGGCCGCCGGCTGTCGCGGCAAAGGGGCCGCCTCGAAGCTCGGCTCGAGGAACCGCTCGATCCGATTGGCGCCCCCGAGTGCGTGCGGCACGCCGACGTAGCCGGCGACGACTGACCCGATGGCCAGCACGATGAGCGGAATGGCCATCGATGGCGGCGCGTCGTGGATGTGGGATCCGTGACCGTGATCGTGCGCCGCCTGTGGGGAGGCGGGCGCTGCGTGCGCCGCCGGCTCAGCCTCTTCGGGGTGCCCCGGCGCGGCGGGCGCATCGTGCCGCCGCTCCCCGTGGAACGCGAGGAACACGAGGCGGAACATGTACGTGGCCGTCAGCAGCGACGTCAGAATCCCGACCGTCCAGAGCACGATCTGCCCGGCGCTGAAGGTTCGGAACAGGATTTCGTCCTTGCTGAAGAAGCCCGAGAGCGCCGGGACGCCGGCAATCGCGAGCGCGCCGATCAGGAACGTCCAATAGGTGATCGGCAGGTACTTTTTCAACCCGCCCATATTCCGCAGGTCCTGCTCGCCGGCGAGCGCGTGGATCACCGCGCCCGAGCCGAGGAAGAGCAGTGCTTTGAAGAACGCATGTGTGTAGAGGTGGAAAATCCCCGCCGCGTACGCGCCGACGCCCATGGCCAGGAACATGTAGCCGAGCTGTGAGACGGTCGAGTACGCGAGGACGCGCTTGATGTCGTTCTGCACCAGTCCGATCGTACCGGCCATGAACGCGGTCGCCACGCCTACCCCCGCAACCACGCCCATCGTGATCGGCGCGTGCGTGAAGATCACGGCGTTGCGTCCAATCATGTACACGCCAGCCGTGACCATCGTCGCCGCGTGTATGAGCGCGGAGACGGGCGTCGGGCCTTCCATGGCGTCAGGCAGCCAGACGTAG
This sequence comes from Vicinamibacterales bacterium, assembly GCA_036258055.1. GTDB lineage: Bacteria > Acidobacteriota > Vicinamibacteria > Vicinamibacterales > 2-12-FULL-66-21 > DATAEK01. The sequence continues at coordinate 7,836 of DATAEK010000113.1, read as the reverse complement.
AGGGGAATCTGTGCTGACTTGCCGGTCGCGCCCAGGAACAGGAGGAGCGTTGCCGCGGTCATCACGCCCAGCGTCAGTTCGGGCGCGCGCGCGGCAGCTCCCCGCGCCACGTCCTGGAAGTCGAGCGACTGGAACGTCACGAAGATCAGCAGCATCCCGAGCATGAAGCCGAAATCGCCGATCCGGTTGACGATGAACGCCTTCTTCCCGGCATCCGCGGCCGAGCGCTTCTTGAACCAGAAGCCGATCAGCAGATACGAGCACAGACCCACGCCCTCCCAGCCCACGAACATCACCGGGAAGTTGCCACCCAGGACGAGCACGAGCATGAAGGAAGCGAACAGGTTGAGATACGAGAAATAACGCGCGTACTCGCCGTCGGTTTCCTCGTGCATGTAGCCGGTCGAGTAGATGTGGATGAGCGAGCCGATGCCGCTTACGACCAGGATCATCACCGCGGACAGATGATCCAGGTAAAGCCGAAACGGAATCTGCAGATCGCCGGACGGCAGCCACATGTAGACGTCCTGCACGATCGCCGGACTCTTCGTCGGCGAAAGCAGGCTCATGACTGAGAGCACCGAGACGACGAAGGATCCGATGATGGCGAGACAGGCCAGGCCACCGGACACCGTTTTGGGGAGCCGGCGCCCGAGCGCGGCGTTCACCACGAATCCAAGAAACGGCAGCAGCGGTATCAGCGCGAGCATCAGGCTGCGTTCACGTGCGAATCGTGCATGGTGAGTCGAAAAGCAACCATCGTCGTCATTTCGCCAGGGCCTACCACTTGAGCGACGTGAAGGCGTCGGGGCTGAGCGTTTCGCGGTGCCGGAACAGCGAGATCACGATCGCCAGGCCGACGGCAGCTTCGGCGGCGGCCACGGTCATCACGAAGAAGGTGATGATCTGCCCGTCCACCGTCCCGAGGTAGCGCCCGACGGCTACGAACGTCAGGTTCACCGCGTTGAGCATGATCTCGATGGACAGCAGCACGGTGATCAGATTGCGGCGTAGAAACACGCCGGCGGTGCCGATCGAGAACAGCACGCCGGAGAGCACGAGGTAGTAGTTGAGCGGCACCATCAGTGCGACTCCCGCCGCGCGAGCACGATCGCGCCGACCATCGCCACCAGAATCAGAATCGACGTCGCCTCGAACGCGAACGCGTGGGTGGTGAAGAGCGACTGGCCGATGGCGGCAACCGAGCTGACCGACTGCTGATCGCCGCCGAAGGTGCCAATGCCGACGTTCCGCAAGGCCCATACGATCTCGAGCGCGAGCGCGACCGAGAGCACAGCGCCGAACTTCATCCCCACCGGGCCGAGCAGGCTGACAATCGGCACCGGCGACGGCTCTTCACGCGGCACGTTGAGGAGCATGACGACGAAGAGGAACAGGACCATGATCGCGCCGGCGTAGATGATGATCTGCGTCACCGCGGTGAACGGCGCGTCGAGCAGGACATACAGCCCCGCCAGCGCACCGAACGACGTGATGAGCAGCATCACGCTGTACATCGGGTTGCGCTGCCCGACGACGAGCAGCGACGACACGACCGCGATCGCGGCGAAGACGTAGAACGCAAAGATGCTCATCTATCCAATCCACAGCACCAGAGCCGCCGTCGCCAGCAGGTTCAACACTGCCGCGGGCAGCAGCCATTTCCAGCCGAACTCCATCAACTGGTCGTACCGGTACCGCGGCAGGGTCCAGCGCATCCACACGTAGAAGAACAGGAGCAGGAAGACCTTCAGCAGGAACCAGAACCACGCGAGCCAGTCAGGGAGAATCGGGCCCAGCCACCCGCCGAGATAGAGGCTCGTCGCCACGGCGGAGACGGTGACCATGTTCACGTACTCGGCGAGAAAAAACATCGCGAAGCTCATCGAGCTGTACTCGGTGTGATATCCGGCAACCAGCTCCTGCTCCGCTTCCGGAAAATCGAACGGCGCGCGATTCGTTTCCGCCACGCCCGCGATCATGTAGATAAGGAATCCGAGCGGCTGGAGAAAGATATACCAGCGCGGAATGATCCCCCACCACGTTCCCGACTGCTGGATCACGATGTCGCGGAGCGACAGCGAACCGGCAAGCACAATCACGGCCGCGAGCGCGAGCCCGTACGACAGCTCGTAGCTGATCATCTGGGCCGCCGATCGCAGCCCGCCGAGCAGCGAGTACTTGCTGTTGGAGCTCCACCCGGCCAGCACGATCCCGTACACACCCATCGACGTGATCGCGAAGATCACGAGCACCGCGACGTTGACGTCGGTGACCTGCAGCGGCAGCGGCTGCTCGAGCAAACCGAAGAGGGTTGTTTCCGTGCCGAACGGGATGACCGAAAAGGCTGCGAATGCGGCGCCCGCGGAGATGATCGGCGCGATGCCAAAGAGGAGCGCATCCGCCGCCCGCGGCCGCAGCTCTTCCTTGAAGAGCAGTTTGATGACGTCGGCGAACGGCTGCAGCGCGCCCTCGTACCCGACGCGGTTCGGACCGACGCGGTCCTGGATGTAAGCGCAGACTTTCCGCTCCATCCAGACCATGAACGCGGCCGAGAGGACGAGCAGATTGAAGACGACGAAGATGAGCCCGAAGTGGGCGACGATCGTGGGATTCACACTCATGGCGTCTAGTGCGCCGCGACCGGCATCCGCGCCGCGCGCCAAGGCGCCGGTACCGTGCAGCGTCCTTCGCGCACGTGCGCCTCGAACTCCGCCCGGAAATTCTTGACCGTGGTCAGGGCCGGCGTCGCGGCCGCATCGCCGAACGCACAGAGTGTCTTCCCAACGATGTTGTTCCCGATGCTGACGAGGAGATCGATATCACGCATCTCCCCTTCGCCGTTCTCGATTCGCGTCAGAATCTTGTACAGCCAGTCTCCACCTTCGCGGCACGGGGTACATTTCCCGCACGACTCGTGCTTGTAGAAATAGAGCAGGTTGCGCGCCGCCCAGACCATGCAGGTCGTCTCGTCCATGACGATGATGCCGGCCGAACCCAGCATCGATCCGGCCTTCGCCACGTCATCGAAGCTCGCGCGCACGTCGAGCTGATCGGGGAGCAGAATCGGTACCGACGACCCGCCAGGGATCACCGCTTTGAGCCTGTTGCCGTCCCGGATACCGCCCGCGTGATCGTAGATGAGCTCGCGCAGCGTGGTGTTCATCGACGTTTCGTAGGTGCCGGGCTTCTTGACGTGGCCGCTCACGCAAAACAGCTTCGGCCCGCCGTTCTTCTCCGGCCCGAGCTTCGCGAACCAGTCGGCACCGTTGATGAGAATCGACGGGAGGTTGCAGAGCGTCTCGACGTTGTTGACCGCCGTCGGGCACTTGTACAGCCCCGAGACCGCGGGAAACGGCGGCTTGATGCGCGGCTGCGCACGCTTGCCTTCGAGCGACTCGATGAGCGCGGTTTCCTCGCCGGCTTCGTACGCCCCGGCACCGCGATGGATCACGATGTCGCAGTCGAAGCCACTCCCCATGATGTTCTTGCCGGCGTATCCCTGCGCGTACGCCTTCGCGAGCTCGGCCTCGAGCACCTTCTGCACGTGATAGAACTCGCCGCGGATGTAGATGTAGGCGACCTTCGCGCCGATCGCCCAGCACCCGATCAGACAACCCTCGAAGAGCAGGTGCGGGTTCCGCTCCATGAGCACGTGATCCTTGAACGTGCCAGGCTCGCTCTCGTCCGCGTTGCACGCGATGTATTTCGGCAGTGGCGTGTCCTTGAGCACGAACTGCCACTTCAGGCCGGTCGGAAATCCAGCGCCGCCGCGTCCGCGAAGGCCCGAAGCCTTGACCATCTCGATGACGTCCTTCGGCTGGGTCGCGAGTGCCTTCTTCAGCCCTTCGTAACCTTCGTGCTTCAGGTAGAAATCGAGCGTGTAGCCGTTGGGCTCGCGGACGTACTTAGTGAGGATTGGTTCCATGGTTATGGGAGCTTGCCAACTTCTAACCGTGCTCGCGGGGCCCTACTTTTTTCAGCGCGGCGGGGCCCCACCCCCGCCGCTGTTGCGCCGCGACTTCGCGCGTCGCAACGGCTCAAGGCTGCCGCTCGCTTTACACGCTTCGCGCGGCGGCCCTTGGCCTGTCCGCGCGTCTTCGACGCGCGGCCTACCGTTCGATTTCGAGGTGACAGCCGGTCAGCGCGCCCGGGCCCTTCGCGCGGATGTCGTCGACCAGTTTGCCCGCGTCTTCGGGCCGAGCCTTCTCGTGCCAGTGCTCGTTGTTCACCATGACCACTGGCGCGCGATCGCACGCGCCGAGGCACTCGAACTCCATCAGTGTGAACATCCCCGACGGATCGGTTTCTCCAACCTTGATCCCGAGCTTCTCCGACAGCGTCTCGGTGACGCGCTCGGCGCCCATCAGCGCGCAGGAAAGCGTGCGGCAGACCTGGATCACGTACTTCCCGACCGGCTCCCTGTAGAACATCACGTAGTACGACGCGACGTCTTCGACCTCCGCCGGAGTCATCCCGAGGATCTCCGCCACGTGACGCATGCCGTTCGCGGTCAGGTATCCCTGCTGATCCTGCACGAGGTACAGCGCCCCGAGGACCGCCGAGCGCTTTTGATCGCGCGGGTAGTCCTGCAGCATGCGGTCGAGCGTCGCGCGACGCTCAGCCGTGAACGTAAACACGGGGCCCTCGTCGACGAGCTGGCGTTCCGATTTGTGGAACCGCTCGTCGTAGGCCATCAACGGGTGAAAGCTCATCGATCCACGTCTCCCATCACCACGTCGGTCGAGCCGATGACCGCGATGACGTCGGCAATCATGCCGCCGATAATCAGCTTGGGCAATCCCTGGCAGGCGTAAAAGGACGGCGCCCGCAGCTTGATCCGATACGGCCGGTTGGTACCGTCCGACACGATGCTGAATCCGTGCTCGCCGCGCGGCCCCTCGATCGGCACGTAGGCGTCCCCTGCCGGAACGGTGAACCCCTGCGAGTAGATCAGGAAGTGCTGAATCAGCCCTTCCATCTCGGTGTAGACCTTGTCCTTCGGCGGCGGAACGATGCGGTAGTCCTGGATATCGTAGACGCCGCGGGGCGTGATCCGCTCGAGTGCCTGGCGTGCTATGCGCGCGCTCTGCCGCATCTCCTCGACGCGGACGAGGTACCGGTCGTAGACGTCGCCCATCGTGCCAACCGGCACGTCGAACTCGTAGGTCTCGTACCCGAGATAGGGAAACGCCCTGCGGACGTCATAGCTGATGCCGCTCGCGCGCGCCATCGGCCCGACGAGGCCGAGGCTGATGGCGTCCTGCTTCGGAAGCACGCCCACGCTGCGGGTGCGCTTCAACCAGATCTGATTCTTCGTCAGCAGATCTTCGTACTCATCGAGCTTCGACGGGAACCGATCCAGGAAGGTCTTGACGGCGTCGTGAAAGCCCTCCGGTAAATCTTCACGCAGACCGCCGATCCGGAAGTAGCTCGGAAACATCCGGAAGCCGGCGAGCATTTCGTTGATGTTGAGCAGCTGCTCCCGTTCGCGGAAGCAGTACATCATCACGGAGACCGCGCCGATCTCGAGACCGTGTGTGCCCAGCCACACGAGGTGGCTGGCAATGCGCTGGAGCTCGACGATCAGCACGCGGATGTTCTTGACCCGCTCCGGCATCTCGACGTCGAGCAGCTTCTCGACCGACATGCAGAACGCCAGGCTGTTCGACTGCGCGCCGAGGTAGTCGGTGCGCTCGACCAGCGGAATGACCTGCTGCCACTTCTTCTGCTCGGCGGTCTTCTCGATCCCGGTGTGCAGGTAGCCGATCGTGGTGTCCGCGTTGACGACCGTCTCACCGGACAGCTCCAGCACGATGCGCAGCACGCCGTGCGTGCTGGGGTGTTGGGGCCCCATGTTGACGGTCATGGTTTCGGTACGCAGTTCCGGCATGTGTTGATTGCTTTTGCTTTTGCTTTTCTCAGTGTGCGCGGGGGGCCCCACCCCCCGCGCCTGCCAGCGCTCGCTTTCGCTCGCGCCGCTGACTAGATGCGACAGCCAGCTTTCATCTGCACTTCGAGGGGCCAAATCTCAGGGCCCCCAACGCTCGCTTTCGCTCGCGCCGCTGGCTAGATGCGACGGCCAGCTTTCATCTGCACTTCGAGGGGCCAATCCTCACGGCCCCCAACGCTCGCTATCGGCTCGCGCCGCTGGCTAGCTCCGACTATCTGCTCTCAGGGCATCCGGCGGGTCCGTTTCTATTGCCCATCTGACATGCCCATGTGCCATCCGCCGGTCATCGCCCGTCTTCTCCGCCCGCCATCTCGACGATCTCGCAGATGGCATGGATGAGCGTCCGGTGAACTTCCTGCACGCGTGCGGCCGACGCATGCGGCACGTTGAGGTGAACATCCGCGCGCGCGCCGACGCGTCCGCCGTTCCGTCCCGTCAGCGCAACGACCTGCATGTCTCGCGTGTGGGCGGCGTCGACGCCGGCGGCGACATTCGGCGATTCGCCACTCGTGGAAATTGCAACCGCCACGTCGCCAGCCCGCCCGAGCGCCTCGACCTGCCGCGCAAAGACCCGCTCGAACCCGTAATCGTTCGCCACGCTCGTCAGCACGCTCGTATCGGTCGTCAGCGCGATCGCCGCGAACCCACCTCGATCCCGCTGAAAGCGGCCGACGAGCTCAGCGACGAGATGCTGGGCGTCCGCGGCACTTCCGCCGTTGCCGAACGCGAGCACCTTACCGCCCGAGGCCAGCGACGCGACGATCAGCGCAGCGGCCTTCGCCACTTCCGGGCTTGCGCCTGCGCTGACTCGCTGGTGCAGCCCGATCGTCTCGTCGAACGTCCGCCGAGCAACCGCAGTCGCCTCCGACGCGTCGATCGGACGCATCACTCCTGCCGCGGCCGATGCTTCGCCGCCCGGATGTTCGCGACGAACTCTTCCTCCGACACCTGCAGCGGCTCATAGGTCTTGACCGGCTGATTGATCTGCACGGGATAGTCGCGCCGCAGCGGGAACCCATCCCAGTCCTCTGGCATGAGGATTCGCCGGAGATCCGGGTGCCCGTCGAAGGTGATGCCGAAGAAGTCGTAGATCTCGCGCTCCGCCCAGTTCGCCGATCCCCACACACGCGACAACGTCGGCGCGCGCGGATCGTCTCCGGGCACTCGGACCTTCAACCGCAAACGCGCGGGCGTCTCGCCGTACCCCGACACACCCGGCGACAGCAGCAGATAGATGATTTCGTAGCGCGGCTCCCGCGGGAGATAGTCGACCGCCGTCGCATCGATGAGGACGTGGAAGGCGAGCTCCGGGGTGTCGCGCAGCGCCAGACCGACCTCTGGCAACGATACCCGATCGACGATGATCGTCGGCATCCCGTCGAGGGATGCGACAGCCTCGACCTTCGCAGCCTCGCCGGGCACGAGGCGGGCCAGCGTCTCTGCAATTTCAGTGGCAGTCATTTTCAATTGCTCGCGGGGCCCCACCCCCGCTCGCTTACGCGCTTCGCGCGACGGCCTTTGGCCTCTCCGCCCGTCGCCGACGGGCGGCCTCACGTCTCACCGCGGGGCCCTACCTCCGCTCGCTTACGCGCTTCGCGCGACGGCCTTTGGCCTCTCCGCCCGTCGCCGACGGGCGCCATCCTCCGCGGCGCTCGAAGAACTCGTTCTCCTTCGCGCGGCCGCTGGGTCACGCCGACATCTTCTGCTGATCGATTTTCTTCTGAAGCTGGATGATGCCGTAAATGAGCGCTTCGGGGCGCGGCGGGCAACCGGGCACGAAGACATCCACGGGCACGACCTGGTCCACGCCCTGGACGATGGCGTAGTTGTCGAACACGCCGCCGACCGACGCACACGCGCCCATCGAGATCACCCACTTCGGC
>DATAEK010000109.1:0-24247 GCA_036258055.1 Vicinamibacterales bacterium | reverse complement strand
GAGGAGACTGCGTTGTGTCGCAAGCGGCCAGGAGGACCATCGCGCCGAGACAGACGAGGACGGATCCCTTCATGCCGACCTCTCTTCCCATTTCCCATTTGCCATTTACCATTTGCCATTTGCATCTCACTGCCCCGCCGGCGTCGGCCCGTTGGTAATGGAGCGGAAAAAGAACGGCTCCCAGAAGTCGCACGCGGCCTCTCGCAGTCGCTTGCCCTCGCGGACCGGCCAGTCGAGTACGAGGTACTTGTCCGATCCTCTACCGTTGCCGGTCGGGTGTTTGAAGGCCGGCCAGTGGACCACGCTGTCGTCGTCGCTGTTCGGATTGCCGGTGGCCGCAAAGCGTGTCCAGTACCCGGCGATGGCCCGGAAGAGCGCGAGATCGTCGGCGTTCAGGACGTAGTTCGACGGAGGACCGTAGTTGTTACCGAAGTCGAAGTTCCTATCGATGCCGTGGATGACTTGGTCTCCAGCTACCGCGGGTACCTCGCGTTCGAAGGAATACTGATAGACAGGAGTCCCCGTGCGCTCGACGAAGCGGGCGACGCGGCGCACTTCGCACATGGCCTCGACGTCGCCGGCCAATTGCGACAACGCGAGCTTGGGCGAGGAGAAATCGGAGGCTGGATACCTTGCCAGGATCGCGGGAGCGTCGGCGCCGAATTCAGCGGTGACCGCGGCTTCGTACTGCGCCGTGGTCAGACCAGCGGGATAGCTTCGGTCCGCATAGATCCATCCTTCGTCTCTCGTGGACCCGATGATGAGCGGCACGTGATTGAATGCGCCGTCCTCGTACAGCGTGCGAGGCTGGGCGGGAATTTCCACGCCGTCGACGATCGGTCCCCACGGAATGCGCGGCGTCTGAGCGAACTCCTGCTGACCGTTGGGAAACCCGAGCAGGACTTGCACGGGGGTCTTGGCCCGCATGCAGGCCAGCACCTGCGCAGGGTCCGTACATCCGACGGCCGCAGCGAAATTGCTGCCCAGGGTCTCGGCGTCCGAGAGCGTCGGTATCCGTACCGACGCGTATCCGCTCTGCATGATGGCGCGGCCGAAGTAGCTGGCGCTGCCTGGCGACACGACGTGAAAGCTCACACTGTGGCCGCCGGCTGACTGGCCGGCAATCGTCACGTTGTCTGGGTCTCCACCGAACGCGGCGATGTTGTCGCGGACCCACTTCAGGGCTGCGCGTTGATCGAGAAACCCGTAGTTGCCCGACGAGTGATAGGCGGGATCCTCCGCCGTCAGTGCCGGGTGGCCCATGAAGCCCAATGGTCCGATGCGATAGTTGGCAGCCACGACGATGGCGCCCGTAAGCTCGACGAGATTCCGCGGATTGCTGTCCGCGATGTTTGGGGAGGCCGCCATGAAGGCGCCGGTGTGAATCGACACGATGACCGGGACGGGCGACGCAGGCGCAGGATCCGGCGTCCAGACGTTCACTCTCAGGCAGTTCTCGTTGCCGACGACGGTCGTGCTTCCCGCTGGGTTGACCTGCGGGCACATCACGCCGGCTGTGGCGTTCAGCGTCGTGGGCGCCCAGGGTGCGGCGGGCTGCGGCGGCTTCCACCGGAGGTTGCCGAGCGGCGGCGCCGCGAACGGAATGCCGAGAAAGCTGCACGACACGCCATTGTCGATGCCCTGCACCATTCCGTTCGTGGTGGTGACCAGACACGACGTCTGGCGCCTTGCCTCGGTCGATGACAGGAACAGGCTTGCAGCGGTTGTCGCGAGGACGAGCGTCCACTTGTCTCGTCGCATGCTCATGGCGGTCCTCCGGAGCGGAAGCGCCCTCCAACGGGTGTCATGCCCGTCCGCCGGTCGCCTCGTTACCTCGATTACGGGCGAGATGACCGCGCCGGAAGAACCGTTCGTGTCTGAGGCATGCAGCCCAGCGCCGACGTCGATCGATCGCCGCGGACGGCAGAGGGCGGATGGCGGTTGCCACCGACAGACGGTTCCCGCCGCCGCAACGCCAAGGTGGTAGACTGCCGCCGACCGCACCCATTCCGGCGTTTGTTCCGCTTCGGTCCCCGTGTTCGTAGTGCTCAATGAGCAAGTTCGACGAGGTCTACGCGAAGCACGCCGCTGCCGTTTTCCGCTACGCGCTTAAATGCGTGGGGCGGCGAGATGTCGCTGAGGACATCACGAGCGAGGTGTTTCTCACCTTGCACCGCAGCATTGACAGCATCGACGTCGATCAGCTCCCCCGCTGGCTGTTCACGGTTGCCAAGAATCGTGCGGTCGATCACTGGCGTCGCGCCCACGTCGAACAGAAATACCTCGACGCGCTCGAGCCCGCAGAGGTGACGTGGGAACCCTCGGTCGAAGTGTGGTTGCGCGAGGCGACCGGCTTGAAACCTGTCCACCGCGCCTGCCTGATCCTTCGCTACGTGCACGGAATGACGCGTGCCGAGATCGCGTCGCGGCTCGGCCTGACTGACAACCAGGTAAAGGGACACCTGCAGTACTCGCTGACAATCCTGCGGCGTGAATTCGAGAGGGCACCCTGATGGCGAGAGATCCGTTCGCGTGGACGGATGCCGAGCCTGAAGACGAATCGGCCAGAGGCCTGTTCGCTCAGCGGCGCTCGCAAGGTCGGACGAGCGTTTCCTGCCCGCCGCCCGAGCTCATCGAGGCCGCTCGGATGGGCGCGCTTCCGCCGCACGTCCAGGACCGTGTTGCCGCTCACGTCGAACACTGCGTCGTGTGTCAGGCGCTCGGCGACGCATTGAACGATCCGTCGATTGGGGAGCTCAGGCCGGATGAACAGGAACGGATCCTCGAACGCGTCCACGCCGGCGCCAAAGCCTCGACACGCGCACAACGCGTGAATCGACTGTGGCAGTTTGCGGCTGCAGCTGCTGCTGTCGTGCTGCTGGTCGCTGGAACCGTGCTCGTCTGGCAGTCCCGTCGCGCGGCGCCTGCTCCGTCGCCTCCGCAAGTCGCGGCGAAGGTTCCCCGACCTGCGGCCCCCTCGGTCTTTCAGCTTCAGAAGCCTGCGTTTCGACAGCCAGCCGCCGGCGATCTGTTGTGGCGCGGGTCAGGGAAAGGCAAGGCCACCGACGATCTCACGCGAGCATTTGACGCTCTTCGCAAGAACGACTTCGAGGACGCCGCGCGGCGGCTTCAGACGCTGGTCGGCCGTCAGCCGCGAAGCGCGACGCCGCAATTCTATCTGGGCGTGACCGAGCTGTTTCTCCACCGCGACCACGATGCGGTGACGGCTCTGCAATCCGCCGAGCGGCTCGCACAGGACGATGCTGAACTCGGACGCGAGGCCACGTGGTATCTGGCGCTCGCCTACTATCGAACCGGTCAGATCGAACAGGCCAAAGACAGGTTAGAGGTTCTTTGCCGTGGCCAAGGCAGGCGCGTTGCCCAGGCGTGCGCCGGAATCCGCGAGCTGTCAGGTCCGATCACACTCTCCGGTGTGGTGACTGGACCTGGCGGCGTGCCGCTGGCGGGCGTGCGGGTCGCGGAGCTTAAAGTCGACATGGGACCGGATCGCATCATCGCCTATCCGACTGAGGTGTCAGTCACCACCGATGCAGCGGGGCATTACAGCATTACGGGCGCGAGTACGCAGGTCCTCGAGATCTACAAGCCCGGCTACTTCTCGACCGGCAAGGTGATCTCGACCATCACACAGGACACGCAAATCGATTTGTCAATGGATCCATGGGAGTTCATCTCGCTCGGCGAGGTCGTCCGGAGGACGATCAAGCCGGGAGACAGCACCTGTGGGGATCCGAACGAACTCTGCCACCGGTTTGCGCTCAGAGTCCCGTCAGATGGAACGCTCGACGTGGTGCTCGACTCTCCGTCCCCAGGGACATTCAGACCGCTGCCCTACCAGGCGGATGCCCTGAGGAACTGGGACCTGCACCTCGAGACGCCGCAGGGGGACGCTTACGGTCCTCCGCTGGGCACGAGTTTTCCGATGCGGCTGGCGATTCCGGTGGAACGCGGGGCGACGTATCAGATCCGAGTCCTCAGCTATGCGGACCGCGCCCGCGAATACGAGCTGCGAACTGCGCTGCGCTGAACGAGGTCCATCATGCAGGCGGCTATCACAAGACGCGTTCGTTGGTTGATCGTCAGCGTGCTGGCGATGCGCGCGGCCGCGAGCGCTGAAGCGAGCGCCCTGCCGCAGTTGGACAACGAATCTGCGACAGTGTCACGGGACGTCCAGCAGCAACTCGACCCACCCAAGACTTCAGCGGCAGCCGCGGTTGTCGAGGGCACGCGGCTCCTCGACGGGCGTCAGTCCGAGGCCGCGCGACAGCAGTTCGAACGCGCCCTCGAGCTCGCCCGTACGGAACACGACCGCGAAGCAGAAGGGCGCGCATATCGAGGCCTCGGGGCCGCGCTGCTGAATCTCTCGAAGTACCCGGCCGCGAAAGACGCGCTCGACCGTGCGCTCGAGATCTTCGACGGCACCGACGCGCACGCCGATCTGGCGCGAGTTCACCGAGAGCTCGGGACGGTCGAGTATTTCCTCAATCATCCAGACGTCTCCCGGTCGCACTACAAGCGGGCTCTTGCGGAGTTCCAAGCCGTTGGCGATGTCGCAAGTCAGGCCGCCATCTGCAACAGCCTCACCTTCGTAACCGACGACGACGAGCGCACGGCGTACACGAGGAAAGGACTCGAGCTGGCCAGACAGGTGGGCGCCGTTGAAACCGAAGCGCGCCTCCTGCACTCGTGGTCGGACCTCCTGTTCCAACGCGGACGACTATCGGAAGCAAGCGACAACCTCGACCTCGCCATCGCGCGGTTTGAAGCGGCTGGCGACAGCGCGCGCGCAAATTTCGCTCGAGCGCTGACGAGCCTCGGGCGGCTGCACCGCGCGCACGGGCAGCACGACCAGGCGCTGGCGGCGTATCAGCGAGCGTTCCAGATTCAGGAAGCTCTCGACGAACGGTCCGGAATGATCCAGAGTCTCAACGCGATTGCGGCCGCCTACGTGGCGCTCGGAAAACGTGCCGAGGTCAGGCCCCTGCTCGAGCGTGCCCTTGCGCTCGCGATCGCGACGGGGTCGCCGCTGATCATCGACTTCCAGAAAGGCGCGCTCGGCCGCGATCTGATCGAGACCGCGGACGATCCTGCGCGCGGACTCGAGATCCTGGAGGAGGTCGTCTCGCGGGACCCACACCGCTACTACGGCTTTTTCTACTACCTGGCGAGCGGGTACCTCGCCCTCGGGCAGTACTCGCGAGCGGTCGAATCGGCGGATCTCGCCATCAGCCAGGCGCGAGAACACGGCATCCTGGATCTCGTCCCGGCTGCATTCGCGATCCGCGCGAAGGCGCGTGAAAAACTCGGGCAGTACACCGACGCCCTGTCCGACGTGCGCGAGGCAATCGCGCTCATCGAGCGTATGCGTACCGACGTGGTCGCGACGGACGCCCTGAAACGTGGGTTCGCCGAACAGCATCAGTGGTTCTTCACGCACGCGATCCAGCTTCTCCATCACCTGGGGCGGGATCGTGAAGCGCTCGAGACCGCGGAACAGGGACGGGCGCGCGCCTTTGCTGATCTCCTTGCGAGCCGCGAGTCAGCGCAGGCCCCTGCGGCGCGCGCCGAACCGGCCCCGGCACGAGCTGATCTGCCGCACGAGGCGACCGGTGGACCCGACGGTCTGAAACGACGTGGCGCCGAGACGACCTCGAGTGCGCCCGGGCTGCATTCGGATCGGGATCTGCAAAGCCTCGCCTCGGCAACGCCGCTCTCATCGGACGATCTCGTGGAGTTGACCGCGCGCCTGCATTCAACGCTCGTCAGCTATTGGGTGGCGCCGGACGCGACCTACGTGTGGGTGGTCCGCCCGTCCGGCGAGATAACGGGGCAGCGGATTGAAGTGACCGAGCGTCGCCTCCTCGCTCTCGTGCGGCAAACGTGGATGACCGACGCGTCGGGCGTGCGCGGAGAGGTCCTGCCTTCAGCGACGAGCGATCGAGACGATGCTGTCGAGTCACCGGAGGTGGACTGGACGCCGCGCGTTCGGGGCGAAGGACTGCTGTCGTTTGGCGAAAGAGCGCGGGTCGCATCGCGCGCACTGTACGGCCTGCTCATCGCCCCCATTCAGCCGCTGTTGCCCGCCAAACCAGGCAGCCTGCTGACCATCATCCCGCACGGCCCGCTGTTTCGTCTCTCGTTCGCCGCTCTGCAGAATCCCGCGCGGGCGTATCTCGTCGAGCGGCACGCGATCCACTACGTGCCAGCGGGCGTGGTTCTCGAGCTCGCCGAGGAGCACGCGCGCCCGTCGCAGACGATCGCTCCTCGGTATCTGCTGCTCGCGGACCCGACCTCTACACCGCCGTTGCCGAGCGGCCGACCGCTCCCCAGGCTGCCAGGGACCCAAAAGGAGATTGGCCGGGTGTCCGCGTTCCTGCCCGCGTCGGCGGTGACGGCGCTCGTTGGCGCGCAGGCCACAGAGCACCAAGTGCGTTCGCTTGCCGGCGACCGCAGTGTGCTGCACTTCGCGACGCACGGCGTGATTCGCGCCGACGATCCACTCGAGTCCTTCCTGGCGCTCGACACCGGGCGCACCGGTCGTGATGCCCGGCAATCTATTGCGTCCGACACTGCCGACGACGGACGGTTGACGGCTCGTGAGATTTACGGGATTCAGCTGAATGCCGATCTTGTCGTGCTCTCAGCGTGTCGCACGGGTCTCGGCGCAGTTTCCGGCGACGGCGTGATCGGTCTGGCGCGCGCGTTTCTGTATGCGGGGACGCCGTCGGTCATCGCAACCTTGTGGGACGTGGCCGACGAACCGGCGGCGCGGTTGATGCCGAACCTGTATCGATCGTTGAAGCGAGTGCCAGACACGGCGCAGGCGCTGCGGCGCGCGCAGCTGACACTCCTCAACGACCTCCGCAACGGACGCGTGAAGGTCCACACGAAATCCGGAACAACGGCGCTTGCCGAGCACCCGATTCTCTGGGCCAGCTTCATCCTGGTGGGCAAGCCGTAAGGGCCTTGATCTGATCGCTGTCCGCGGTCCGCGGTCCGCAGTCCGCCATCCGCGGTCCGCAGTCCGCGGGGTGCGCTGGTCCGGCTAAAGCCGAACACCACCCAATCGGTTTCCATGGCCCATGGCCCATGTCCCATGGCCCATCGATCACCGGCTGCTCGTCGTCACCTCGTTGAAATACTGTTCGATCCACCCGATCCAGCGCCGCTGAACGTCGAGCGACCTGACCGGGTCGTTGGCATTGTGCCCGGGGATCGGGTAGCCGACGAATTTTGTCGGCACGCCGTTATCCCTGAGCGCGTGATACAGCTTGAACGACTGTGTTGGCGGCACCCGATAATCCTGGGTGTTGGTCATCACCAGCGTCGGCGTCCGGATTTTCGAGACGTAGGCAATCGGGGACTGCTCCATGAACGCCTGCAGGCGCTTCGGATCCGTCCAGGGCGATCCGCCGAACGCCGCGCCGCGGCGGACATTCGAGTCCCCCAGGTTGTACTGATCCATCCAGTCGGTCACGGCGGCGCCGGCCACGGCGACGCGCCAGCCCGTGTAGTTGCCAAGCAGCCATGTGGTCATGTACCCACCATAGGACCAGCCCGACACCGCGATCTTCGTGGTATCCACGAAGCCGCGCTGCTTGACCGCCTCCAGGCCCGCCATCACGTCGCGCCCGGGTCCGGCGCCCGCATCGTTGACAATCGCGCGCTGATACGCGCTGCCGATCTGATCGCTCCCGCGATAGTTCGGCTGAAACACGACCCACCCTTTTGCGGCCATGATCTGCGGGCTGGCGGCAAAAGTCTCGAGCGAGGCCGCGCGCGGGCCGCCGTGGATGACGAGGACGAGCGGGTACTTCTGTCCAGGAGAGAAGTCGGGCGGATAGGTGAGCGTGCCGTTGTGCGTGAACCCGTCGGACTTCCACGTGATCACTTCGGTCCTGCCCAGGCTCAGCGCCGCGATCTCGGCGTTCACGTTCGTCAGCCGTTTGGGCGCTGCCGTGGGCGACGACATGTAATAGAGCTCGGCCGGCCGCGTGGGATCGGTCGCCGTGAATGCCATCGAGCCGTCCTTTCCGACGGCGACATCCACCCAGAACGACGACGAGGGACTCGCGGGTCCGAGATCGAGCTTGCGCGCGGCGCCGTCGAGCGGCTGCAGCCACAGCGACACCTTCGTGTTGTCGTTGGCGCCAACGAGGAGCGTCTTCCCATCGGGCATCCAGATCGAGCGCGCCACATTGCGATCGAGCGCTCTCGTGATGCTTCGGCCTGCGCCTCCCGCCGACGGCGCGACGTGGATCTCGTTGACGCTGCCGGTATCGCCGTCACGTGGCTGCCAGTACGCAATCTGCGAACCATCAGGCGAGAAAACCGGCTGGCCTTCGTAGCGCTCGCGGCCGGTGAGGCCGCGCATCTGCCCGGTGGCGACGTCGACCACCTGGATGGTTGCCCGATCGTTGTCGCCAGAGTGCGGAGTCGCGAGCCGGACGACGGCGATCGATCGGCCGTCCGGCGACCACGTCAGCGGTGAGGCCGGCGGGCCTGGTGGATACGAAATCGGAAGACTCCACGAGCCGGACGTCAGTCGCTTGCTCTCGCCTCCTTCCGCAGGAACGATCCAGACGTGCGTCGGCAGCCGCTGCGACTGGACGAAGACGTCGTCGTTCTCGATCTCGAAGGAATCGTTGAACCGCTCAGGTCCGGTCTTTTTCTCCGCTTCGTCTTCCGTCGCGTACGCGATCGTTCGGCCGTCGGGCGACCAGGCGTAATGCTGCACCCCCTTGGGAGCATTCGTGACTCGGCGGGCATCGCCGCCGGCCAGCGGCGTCACGAAAATCTGGGCGCGGGCCGGCTGGCCGGGAGCCGGGGCTACGCTCGCCAGGAAGGCCAGGCGATCGCCGGACGGCGAGAACCGCGGCTGCCCGACGCCGCGACGATCGTGGGTCAGCGCGCGCTGGCCGCCGCTGGCGATGTCGATCATGACCAGGTCGGCGTCGTAGCGGTTCTCGTCGTAGTTGGCGCGCGACATGAGGACGACGATCGATTTGCCGTCCGGGGCGATCTGCGGGTCGGAGAGGCGCATGATGCGCCCGAGATCACCGAGCTCCATCCGGCGCGACTGCGCCGCGGCAGACGCGACCAGAACGGCGACGATGACCAGGCTCGCGCGAAGCATTCGTTGACGCATGTTTCACCTCACGTGGCGGGAAGTGCCGAG
Organism: Vicinamibacterales bacterium; assembly: GCA_036258055.1. Classification (GTDB taxonomy): domain Bacteria; phylum Acidobacteriota; class Vicinamibacteria; order Vicinamibacterales; family 2-12-FULL-66-21; genus DATAEK01. Next base: position 15,048 of record DATAEK010000109.1, on the reverse strand, counting down.
TCGCGGTCCGCTGTCCGCAAAAAACCCTCTCATTGACGCGCGTATCTTACGCCCATTGCCCCGGTGGGTTACCGATCCTGCGTGCTGGTCGCATTCCGCCGCTCCGGCGCGTCGGGCGGGATCGCGGATGCGTTGCCATTCAGGTAGCGATCGAACCAGTACACCTGCCAATTGAGGCTCTCGACCAGGTGCTTCGGCTCACCGGTGCGTGTCAGGTTGTGGTTCTCGCGCGGGAAGAACACGATCTCGCTCGGCACGCCGAAGTGCTGGAGCGCGCGGAACCACTGCTCCCCCTGCTCGATCGGCACGCGGTAATCGTTGTCGGAGTGCAGGATGAGCGTCGGCGTCTTCACGTGTTTCACGTACTTCAGCGGCGAGTAGTTCCAGTACGTCTCGTAGGTCTCGAAGATGTCGCCGCCGAAGTCGTCGGCGTGCCCATAGGCGCCGTCGCGCGTGCCGTCGTCACTGATGAAGTTCGAGATGCTGCGCAGCGTGACGGCCGCCTTGAATCGCGTGGTGTGGCTGATGATCCAGTTGGTCATGTAGCCGCCGTAGCTGCCGCCGGTCACGCCGAGACGCTCAGTGTCGAGCCATGGATTCTTTGCGAGCACCGCGTCCACGCCGTTCATGATGTCGGTATACGCCTTGCCGCCCCATTCCATCTGGACGCCGCGATCGAACTTCTCGCCGTAGCCGGTCGAGCCACGCGGGTTGGTGAAGAACACGGCCCAGCCGCGGGCAGCGTACACCTGAAACTCGTGGAACCAGTCGAAGCCGTACATTCCGGCGGGGCCGCCGTGAATGCTCAGGACCATCGGATACTTCTTTCCGCTCTGCCAACCCACCGGCTTCATCAGGAAGCCATCGACGTCCCAGCCGTCGGCGCCCTTGAAGGGCACGCGTTCGACCGGCACGAGCGTGAGCTGTTTCCACAGCGCGGCATTGAGGTGCGTCAGCGGCTTTTCATTCCGGCCCGCCAGATCCGAAACGTAGACTTCGTCGAGATGCGTGGGATCGTTCGCGAGGTAAACGAGCCGCGATGTCTTGTCGCTGAGGTCCACCGCTCGCACCGTGCGGTCCCCGGTCGTGACTTGAGCGGCGCGCTTCGAGGCGAGATCGATGCGGAACAGGTGCGTCGTCCCCTTGACGCCGCTCTCGAAGTACAGCGCGCGGCCGCCTTCGGCCCAACGCAGCGCGCCCGGTATCACATCCAGGCCTTCGGCGGCCAGCCGCGAAGCTCCACCACTGGCTGATGCGAGCCACACCTTCGCATGCGCGCGCTCTTCGGTCGCGCCGAGAAACGCGATCGTCTGCCCGTCAGGCGACCAGCGTGGCGAGTTGTCCGGCTCTTCGCGCGTCGAGATCTTCGTGAGCGGACCGCCGCCCGCATCGATGACCCACACATCCGTGTTGCGCCCTTCATCGAACGCTTTGCCCGTCCGATCCGACACGAACGCGATCTTCCGGCTGTCCGGCGACCACTGCGGATCGGCGTCGTCCCAATCCTCTCCTTCGGTGATCTGCTTCGAACTCCCAGACGCCACGTCGACGACCCAGAGGTGCGCCCGTTTGTCGTCGAACCATCCCGTGTCGTTGAACTTGTAGGTGAGGTGTTTGTAGTGCCGCACGTCGCTCGGTGATTTCGCGGTGTCGCTCGGGCCGGTGCGGCTCACGCACACAAGCCGGGTTCCGTCCGGCGACCACTGAAAACTGGTGACGCCGTTCAGCAGGTTCGTCACACGGCGAGGCTCGCCGCCGCTCAGCGGCAGCAGCCAGACTTGTGCTCGCGCGTTCTCACCCGCCGCATCACCGGCCGTTGTGCGCGCCGACAAGAACGCGATCGCCTTGCCGTCCGGGCTCCAGCGCGGGTTCGATGACGACTGCGGCGAGGTCGTCAGGCGCAGGGGCTCGCGCTGGCCGTCAGCAGGAACCATCCAGATCGCGCTGTGCCGCCGGTTCTGCTTCTGATCGATCGTGGTGACGACGAAGACGACCGTGGAGCCGTCGGGCGAGATGCGGGGATCGCCTGCTGTCTCGAACGCGAAGTAGTCCTCCGCGGTAACCCCGCGCGTCTGTGCGCGGACACCGACGCCAATCAGCACCACGCACACCGCAACTGCCACACACCGAATGCATCTAGTCATGCTGACTCTCCACGCTGACGGGTCACGCACTGCCCTACCCCAGGGTCCGTTTGCCGTCACGATGGTAGATCAGACCGTCCGGTGACAGACCGTCCGGTGCCACCGGGGACATTTCTATTTCGCTTTGACAAGACCGTCCGGTGCCACTTGCGCGGGCCAAACTCCGCGCTTAGTATGGGCCTCTCACCGCACAGCCGAGCTTGACGGAGGCCATGCTTGGACACACGGTCACTCCCCCCGTCTACCCTGCCGAGCCGCTACCGGTCCGCGCTGGCCGCCGGCGCCATCGCCCTGGTGCCGATGGCCGACGTCGTGTCCGCGCAGACACAAAAGCGCAGCAAGCCGGCACGAGACGCCGTACGCGCACCCGTTTTACTGGGCTCCATTCATTCTGATCGGCAACTGGCGCTGATGCTTCAGCATCGCAGGTCGTCGCGCTCGTGAAGGAATGTCCGCTCTGCCGCGCGTGCGCCAATGACGATGTCGAGCTGTGCCCGAACGACAGCACCCGGCTCGAATCCACGATCCCCGGTCCGACACTCCTCGACGGGAAATACGATCTCGAGCGACGGCTCGGCCAGGGGGGAATGGGCGTTGTGTATCGCGCCCGTCATCTCGACCTCCACCGACCGGTCGCGATCAAGATCATCGCCAGCACGCGCGAGGGCTTCTCCGATCGTTTCCGCATCGAAGCCGCTGCCCTCGGCCGCCTCGAACACCCGCACATCGTCGACGTCATGGACTTCGGCGTGGATGACGCGCGGGGAATGGCGTACCTGGTCATGGAGCTCCTCGAAGGGGTGACGCTGGCTGCGCGCTGCGATGCGTCGGGTCCACCAGAACGCCGCGAAGCCGTGGACATCCTGCAGAAGGTCGCGGCGGCTGTGGACTTCGCCCACGACCACGGCATTCTGCATCGCGATCTCAAACCTGCGAACGTCTTTCTGGTTCGAACGAACACCGGAACCGCCATCAAGATCCTTGATTTCGGTCTCGCGCAGTTCCTGAGTACGAGTCAGCCCGATGCGCCCGCTCCTTCGACAGCCCCTCAGATACCGCGCACGACGGCCAGCGACGAGACCACGATCCTGATCGACGCGCGCGAGCCGGCGCCCGCCAAGGACGGACGCCGCGATCTGCTCGACCTGCAGCGGCGCGATCAGGGGCTGCTGATGGGCACCGTCGGCTACATGGCACCGGAGCTCTTTCGATTCGAGCCGGCGACGCGCGCCAGCGACATCTATGCCTTCGGCGTGCTCGCGTACCAGTTGATGACGGGATCGCTGCCGCCGGTGATGCGGGGCGGACCTCACAACATCACTCGGCCGTCGGACGCGAGCCCGAACGTCCCCCGCGAGCTGGACCAGCCGCTGATGCAGCTTCTCGGCTACGCTCCGGGCGACCGCCCGCGATCGGCGCGAGCCGCGATCGACGCGATCGCCGCGGCCGAGCGCGCCGCAACGGTGCGTGAGTGGCGCGAGCGTGAGCGTCCACGGCGGACTGCCGCCGCCGCGGCACTCGGCCTGATCACCACGCTCAGCGCAGCGCTGTGGACGTCAGCGCCGGTCGCACGGCTCGAGCGCGCCGCGGTCGATGCGCGTTTCGGGCTCGCGCGGCCCAGTCCCCCCAACCCGTCGATCCTGTTGCTGGCGATGGACGACGCGAGCGTGGATGCGGACGCCAAACCACTCGGGTTGCGTGCGGACGAAATTGGAGCGACCCTGAACCGGGTCTTCGACGCGGGAGCAAGGGTCGTCGGCGTGGACCTGCTGCTGCCTCGCGCGTGGGCCGACTTTGCACGTAGGTCACCGGAACCGCCGCCCTTCGCGCAGCTGCTCATCCGTCACGCGGATCGGCTGACCCTGGCTGCCTTTACGACCGATACCGGCACCGTCCTGGGTCCGGAATGCGTACCGGGCCTGGTCTCGCAGGTGCTCGGCGCCGAGCGTACGCAGCGGCTGTTCGGCTTCGTCAATCTCGACACGGACGCAGACGGCATCGCGCGTCACGCGCGGTTGCACTACAGCGATACCAACGGACAACTCCGTCCGACGTGGGCCGCCCGGGTAGCGCTGACATCGGGAACCGAACTCCAGACCGATCGCGATTCTGGCACAGTTGACTACACTGTGGATCCCGCTCGTTTCCGCCGGATGTCGTGGCGCGACGTGGAGCGCGTGGTGACGACCTCGCCGGAGATCTTTCGCGATCGCATCGTGCTCCTGGGCGGTGAGTTTGCGGGCTCCGGCGACGAGCACCATCCGACGCCGCTGCGGCAGACCCCCGACGCGTCCGTCTCGGGGTTGATGGTGCAGGCAATCATCGTGAACACAATTCTTGATGGTTTTCCGGTACGCGAGTCGGCGCGGTGGCCGTTCGCGGTCGTCACGGGAATCGGCGCCGGCATTCTCGCATGGCTCGTACTGATGCGGCGGTCCCGCTCGCGGCCTGTGACCTTGACGACCGCGTCCATCACGGCCCACGTCGCCGCGGCGCTCTCGGTATTTCTGATCGCGCGAGTGCTGTGGCCCGTCGCCGGGCCGGTGATCTCATTGCTCATCGCGGTCGGCGCCGCGTTCGTCTGGCGCGCCAAGTGGGGTGCACCGCCTGCGGGGGAATAGGGTTCTAAGTTCTCGGTTCTCGGTTCTCGGTTCTCGCGTTCGCGCGTTCTCGGATTGAGGCTTCTCGGTTCTCAGGAGTTATCCATGATCGCCGTCTGGTTCGTCGTCGTGTCGCTCCTCGTCCAGACGCCAACCGGATCAGCGAAGCCCGCACCGGCGCCCGAGCTGGTGGCGATCGTCTCCGCGCTCGACGGCAAGATGTGGGCGCAGGGGAAACCCATGCGCCGCCTCGCGCTCTATGACTGGCTCCAAGTCGGAACCGTGATCGATCTCGACGCTCAGGCGCACGCTGTGCTGGTCATGATGGACGGCCGGCGGTACGAGCTTGGGGGCGGCTCGAGAGTCGAGCTGACCGCGACGTCGGCGACGACCCTGCGCGGACCGGTGAAGGAGGCAGCGCCGGTGCCGCAGCTGGCGTCGCTCGCGCCGATCGCGGGACGCGCGCCGAAGCTGTCAGGTGCGGTACGCCTGCGCGCCGCCACCATACCGAAGCTGAATCCCTGCTACACCGTGGTGACGCTTCGCGATGCGACGGTGCTGCGCTTCGAGCCGATCGCCGGCGCATCACAGTACGCAATTGAGGTGCAAAGCGAGGACGGCCAGCGCGTGTTCGCGCAGACGATCGAGCGGCCGCCGCTGGCCGTTCCATCGGGCATTTTGAGCGCCGGCACCAACTACATCTGGACCGTCCGCGTGACCGGTGACGGACCGCCGGCCAGATCCGAAGGACGCTTCCACACGCTCGACGCCGAAGCCGAAGCCGCCAGAATCTCGCTCGCCAGCGCTTTGGATGCCGCGGGCAGCGGCCTTCTTGGTGGCATCGACATGAACCTCGGTCTGCTCAACGAAGCGATCGCGGAGTTGACGGCCGCCGCGGAGCGCCCACCGGACAACGCAGCAGTACGCGCAGCGGCCGACCGCGCACGCGCGGCCCTCGCCGAGGCTTGCAAATAGGATCCCGGTTCTCACCGAGAACCGGGAACTGAGAATCTACTGTCCTGTCCCGTACCAATCGCGCAACCGAACTTCCACTCCGGCCGTCCCCTTCAGCGCCGCCTCGAATTCCTCCGGCTTCTGGCCACGATAGTGGTACGGGTAGACGATCTTCGGTTTGAAGGCCTTCACGCACTCCGCCGCTTCAGCCGGCGTCATGGTGTAGGGCAGATTCATCGGCAGGAACGCGACGTCGATGTTCGTCAGGGCCTTCATCTCCGGCGTGCACTCGGTGTCACCCGCGATGTAGAGGCGCTTGCCGCCGAGCGTCACGATGTAGCCATTGCCGCGGCCTTTGTCGTGGTAGAGCTGCCCCGCGGCAGGCCCGCGCTGCAAGTTGTACATCGGCACCGCCTCGAGGCTGATGCCCGCCTCTGTTTTCTTCTCGCCATTGGCCATTGCGACCGCGCCCTCGAGTTTTCCCGTCGCGGCGGCTGGCCCGACGATGACGGTGCCGGCCTTCCGGAGCTTGGTGATGGTCGCGGGATCGAGATGGTCTCCGTGAATGTCGGTGACGAGGATCAGGTCCGGAGCTGGCAGCGCCCCGAAGTTCGCCTGCGCGACTGGATCAACGTCAATCACCTTGCCCGCATGACGCAATTGCAGCGTGGCGTGGTTCATCGGGACGATCGTGATGTCTCCGCCGCTGGCGGGAATGGTGTCGGCGCTCGCGGCGTTGAGCAGCGCCGCAGTTGCCGCCGTCACCAATGACCTTAACCCGAACTTCATCGTCGTTGCCATCTCTGAACCTCCCTCGTCTGATCTTATTCGGGGCAAAGCCCATACCCTCTGGCGGACTTCATCTGCGCATGAGCTCGCTCGGCCGGGTAAGATCCTGTTGTGCGTGACACAGCCGTACGCGCGTCCGGCCTCGCGGCAGCCGCCGCGTTTGCCGCGCTGATCGTCTGGCTCCATGTCACGCAGCCGCAGACAATGGCGCAGGTCACCGGCGGACTCGCCTCGACGGTCGGCGCTTACCGTGTGGATTCGCAGTCATTCTCCGACGGTCTTCAGTTCTTCCGGCGCGATCACTTCGTCGAGGCGCGCGCCGCGTTTGCGCGCGCGGATCCAGCCGAACGCGACGCGCGGACGCAGTTCTACATCGCGTATTCGTACTACCGCGAAGGGTGGCGGCGCTTCTACAGCGATGACGTGCTGTTCGGACGGGGATTGGCGGCCGTGGACAAAGCCATTGCCGTCGCGCCGGACGGTCGGCTCGTGATCGAGGATCCAGATCTGCAGATGCACTCCGCCGACGAGCTCCGCGCAGAGCTGCAGCGTGGACTGACGACCGACGCGTCCGACTTCAACCCCTTGCGCACCTTCGACAAGCGCAAATGACTCCCCTCCGCGAGGCGTTCGTCCTGCCGATCGTGTTCCTGACGGTGACGCTCCTCGCCGGCATCCAGCTCGGAGGCCGTGCCACGCTCATCGCCCCGTCGCTGTTCTCGCTGGTGCTGGCCACGATGCTGGTCGCGGCGCTGGTGCGAAGCGACGCGCTTGCGACGGGGCGGCTGCTCCACTCGACGCGGTCTCCGCTCGCAAACGCCAATGGCGCTGTCGTCCTGCTCACGCTGTTCGCTGCGGCCGCGCAGCTCCTGACGCTGCTCACGCCGATGACTGGTCTGCCGCTCTTCTTCGTCGACCTCTTCCTGCTGGTGCTGCTCGCGAACACGCTCGTGACGATGCCGGATCGGGTGCGGCTGCTGCGGAGCCTGGCGGTGATCCTGGGCGCGGCGTTCGTCGTGAAGTTCATCATCCTGGCGGGACTCTCCGATCCGTCCGGCAGCCGGATGACGCGCGTGCTCATCGCGCTCTTCGACGCCGGGACATTCGGCACCATCGCTCAGGAGCCCGCGCATCCCGCGGCCGGCTACCTGGCGTTCGCGGCGGTGGCGTTGTTCCTGATCGGAGTCGCGGCGCTGCCGGCGGTCAACGCCAACGCGCTCACACGCCCGCCGGTGACGGCGACGACCGCGGTGACCCGCACCGAATGACCCAGGTCCTGGCCCTCAGAAGGTCAGCTTCACGGCCAGCTGAACCTGCCGGGGATCGCCGACGCCGGCGCGCAGAAAGCCGTTGAAGTCGAACAGCGCGGCAGTCTGGAGCGGGTTGATGTTGTTCGCGTTGTTGAACGTGTTGAACATCTCGATGAGCGGCGTGACTTCGAAGTTTCCGCCGAAACGGATCGGATATGACACGCGCCAGTCGAACGAGAAGAACTCGTTGTCCTTCCGCTCGCCGTTGCGGCCGCGATCGTTGCCGTTCAGGATGCGCGGATTCGCGGTGATCGGCTGGGGTCCACGATACTGCGCGCGCGCGCCAAGCTGGATCCCGTGCGGCAAGGCAAAATAGCCGAACGCGTTGAACTTGTTACGGATGTCGCGAGCGGCCGGGCCCCAGTCCTTCGTGAGGTCGAAAAAGTTGAAACTGTAGTCAACGAAGGGATCGCGCTCGTTCGAGTCGTCGTCTTCGTCCTTCGCGAGCGTGTAGTTACCTTCGAGCTGATAGTTGTGCGAGAAACGTTTCCTGATCCCCAGGGTCAGCCCGCGATAACTCGAGTTGCCGCGCGCGTTGGTGACCATCACCTCATCGAGCTGTAGCTGCCAGGGGTGACCATTGTAGAGGAACACATTGCCGGTACCGGGACCCTGGTCGCAGCATGACGGGTTGCTGCGGTTGTAGTTGAGGAACCGGGTCAGGTGACGGCCGCGGTTGTAGATGAAGTCGGCGTAGGCCGCCCAGTCGGGTGCGAGCTGCTGCTCGTAGCCCACGTTGAACGAGTAGATGCGAGGATTGACGTAGTCGCGGTCGAAGACGCGTACCCCGCTGAACAGGGGGAACTGGCCCTCTGGCAGGGGCGTGGGGCTGACAACGCCCGGGTAAACCGGACCCGGCACACCTGACGAGATGATTCCGCTGTTGAGGAAGATGGTCTGCTGCTGCAAGCCGTTGGTCGTCACGGATCCGACCTGACTCAGCATGTTCTGCCGCGCGAAGTAGATGCCAGCGCTCCCGCGCAGGACGGTCTGGCCCTTTCCGCTCGGGTCCCAGGAGACGCCCGCGCGAGGTTGCCACATGTTCCACTGATCGGGGATATCCCCGTCGGATGGGAAGGTCGGATCGTTGAGGAAGGCCGCAAACGCCGTTGTCCGCGGATCGACCGTCTCCGGCATGAGCTGCGCGTCCCAGCGGAGGCCGTAGTTGAACGTCAGGTTCGACCGGATCTGCCACTTGTCCTGCACGAAGAGCGACAGCTCGTTGTTCGTGATTTTGGATGCCCCGGCCGCGTCGGTGGCCGGACCCGTGCGCCCCGCGCCCTGGAGGTAGAACAGGAGCGGACCGCCGTTGGTCGCGTTGCCTGGACAGGTCGCCGGCGCCGTGACGAACGTGCCATTGGAACACCCAATCGTGTTCGGCCCGAACCCGCCCGCTGCCGCCGGCGACGCGTATCGCAGGAAGCCGGTGACGCTGTCGAAGAGATACCGCCCGGTGAAGAACCCGCGGAAGACCTGATCGTTCAGGGTGTGCATCCATTCGCCGCCGGCCTTGAACGTGTGGGATCCGCGAACCAGCGACACGTTGTCCTTGAACTGCACGCGCCAGATCAGCTCGTCAACGTTCGGTTGCAGGAAGAACGGGTTGCCAAACCGGAACGAGGGTGCAAACCCGATCCCGGTGTCCGCCTTCAGATTCGACTCCACGGCGGTGCGCGGCCGTGTCTCCCGCGAGTAGGTGAAGTGCGCCTCGTTGAGCATCGACGACGAGAGCGTCGTGAACCAATTCAGGTTGGCCACGTTGATCCGCGCGGGATCGCCTTCGATCCCGTTCGCGGACGTTCCGTAAGTCGCGACGTCGAACGTCTCGTTTTCTTTGCGTGAGTGGTTGAAATTCCAGGAGCCGGACAGGTTGTTGTTGGCGTTGATCGTGGCGTCGACCTTCCCCAGGATCGCCAGATTCTTGACCGGATGCTCGATCGGGAGTCCTTCGTTCTGATTCAGCCGCGTGCTGTAGAAGTTCAGCAGCGCGAGACGCTGGCAGTCGCTGTTGCCGTTGATGAGCGCTTCGTTCGCCAGAAGCGTTGGATTCGCCACGGGACACGCGGTGTCGCCGAGCTGGGTGCTCAGGTTCGGCCGCTGAAAGTTGCCGGTGATGCCTTCCACGGCGACAAAATAGAACGCCTTGTCCTTCTGAATCGGTCCGCCAATGGTTCCGCCGAACTGCTCGCGGTGGAATTTCTCGAGGTTCGTGCCGTCGGAGAGCTCCCCGGTCAGTCCTTCGAGCCGCTGGAAGTGGAAAATGCTGCCGTGCGGCTGGTTGGTCCCGGACTTGGTCACGACGTTAATCACGCCGCCCGCCGTGCGCCCGAACTCGGCCGGCGCTCCGCTGGCGATGACCTGGAACTCCTTCACCGCCTCGAGGGTGATGTCGATCGCCACGCGCTGCCCGCCAGCCTGCTCGCCGAAGAACCCGTTGTTGTAGTCGCCGCCGTCGAGGCTGACGTTGTTGAAGATCCCGCGTTGCCCGGCGAACGTGATCTCGTCGCCATCCGGCCCCTGCACGACGCTGACGCCGGGCGTGAGCGTGAGCAGATCCTCGAACTTGCGGCCGAGAATCGGCGTCGACTCCACCGTGACCTGATTGAGCGTGCTCGCCGTCGACGCACGCGACGCCTCGACGATCGGCGACTCCGCTTTCACCGTGAGCGTTTCCGAGACGCCCGAGACCTTCATCGGCACCGTCAGCGTAATCGTCGAACCGACCGTGAGCTCGATGCTCTCCTGGACGAGGGTGGCAAAGCCCGCGAGCGTGAACGTGGCCTTGTAGTGCCCTGGCGGCAGCTGCAGGAACACGAATCGGCCGTCAGCGGCGGTCACCGTTGTTCGCGCCAGATTCGTGTCGAGATTGCGGGCTTCCACCGTGACGCCGGGCAGAGCGGCGCCCGTGGCATCGCTGACGGAGCCTTCGATGACGCCCGTCGTGATCTGCGATTGCGCGGTCGCGGGCTGCGGGAGCACCAGGCTCAAAAGAACGGCGACCATCAGCGGGATGCGCATCTCAGGCTCCTCTCTCGACAGCGCGCTGTCAGTGGCGACAACCGCGCGGCACTCCGATCAGCGCTGAAGAGCCGAGCTTATACCCCGGATCCGCGTGTTTCAAGTTACCGTTACAGTCATAGAGAACGAGACGTGAACCCCTGGACTTGCGTCCGAGTGTCCCGAATATGAAAATCCGGAGCACTGGAGGCGTGATGAATAGCATCAGCAGACGTGAGGCGCTGACCGCGGGCGCCGCGGCACTCGCGGCTGTCATCCCGCGTGGCGCCACCGCGACGGCACGGACCCAGCGTGTGGTGACCAAGGGACGGCTCAAACAGTCCGTCTCCCGCTGGCCGTACTCGAAGATTCCCTTGCCGGAGTTCTGCCGGGCGGTCGCCGACATGGGGCTGACGGCCATCGATCTGCTCGAGGAACCTGATTGGGCGGTCGCGCGGCAGCACGGTTTGATCTGCTCGATGGGGTATGCCGGCGGCGGCTCGATCCCCGACGCGCTGAACGTCAAGGCGAACCACGACGCGATCGTCCGCAATTTCGAGCAGATCATCCCGCGGGCCGCCGCACAGAAGGTGCCCAACGTCATCACCTTTTTCGGCAACCGGCGCGGCATGAGCGACGCCGAGGCGACGGCCAATTGCGTCGAGGGGCTGAATCGGGTGAAGAAGATCGGCGAGGATCACGGCGTCACGATCTGTGTGGAGCTCCTCAACAGCAAGGTCAATCACAAGGATTACCAGGGCGATCGAACGCCGTTCGCCGTCGAGATCATCAAAGCGGTCGGCTCGCCGCGGGTGAAGCTGCTCTACGACATCTACCACATGCAGATCATGGAGGGCGATCTGATCCGCACGATCCGCGACAACCGCGAGTTCATCGCGCACTTTCACACCGGCGGTGTCCCCGGCCGCCACGAGCTCGACGACACCCAGGAAGTGAACTGGCGCGCCGTCTGCACGGCGATTGTCGACACCGGGTTCCAGGGCTACCTCGCGCACGAGTTCACGCCGACGCGCGATCCGCTGACGTCGCTGCGGGAAGCGGTCATGTTGTGTGACGTCTGAGGCGATGACGGCGAATCGCGCAACGTGCAGCGTGCAACGCACAGCGTGCAGTGCACGGTGCAGGGGTGCAAGGTGCAAGGTGCGAGGTGGTGGTGCAAGGTTCACGGTGCTGGCGGCGGCGGTACCGGAACGCTCTTAGCGAAAAGAGGGATCACCGATGACGCAGGGAATGAGGCGGACAGCGGCGCCAATTGCGGTTCTGTTTACGGTTCTCGGCGCATCCGCCTGGCTCGGGGCGCGTCAGGGACGAGGCGGGCAATTTCCTGGCGGCACGAACCCGGATGGATCGCTGCGTCCGACGGCGCCGGTTTCGCGGCTCTTCACCCAGGACGCCTACACCGAATACGCGATCCTGGAGCCGGGCAGCCAGCAATTCCGCATCCGGTTTCTGCCTGAGGAAACGCGAGCCGGCGCGACCGAGCTGGTGAACGCCACACGCGGGGGCAGCGAGGGATCCGGCGTCGAGGTCTACGACCCGCGGACCGGCAAGCCGCTCAAGTTCACCTACGAGCAGCAGGCCAACGACCCCGAGACCCACGCGATCCGCGCGACCTTGCCGATCCCTGTGCCCGAAGGGGGCATCGGCCGCGTCCTCATCTACAAGACCTACAAGGACGAGCGGACCTACATGATGAACGGCGAGGACATCGTCTGGGTGCGTGGTTTGAGCGGGTACCGCCTTGGCGTGCTGCTGCCGAAGGGCTTCGCGTTCATTTCCTCGAACGTCGCGGCGCAGCTCTCGACGACCGCGGACGGACGCTTGAAGCTCGCGTTCGCGAACCCGAGCGGGCAGAGTAATCCCGTGACGATCCACGCGAGGCGGACGACGGCATCGTTCTCGCCCGCGCCCTTCGAAGACATGTTCTTCGACGACATCAAGACGCTCTACGACCTCGCCGCGCCGGACACGGGACGGATCGCTGTCGAGCAGACCTACAGCGACTATCGGAAGGGAGACAGGGCGCGGCTCGATTCACTGGGATATCTGGCGTTGAAGGATCTGAAGGTGATCGATCTCGACACCGCGAAACCCTTCACGCCGGTCAAAGACGGCCCAGGCATGTCGGTGAAACTCGAGGTGCCGATCACCGACGACAAGCAGAGCGCGCACATTCGCATCACCGGCACGCTCGAGGATGCCGGCTACAAAGTGGTCAACGGCGATCTGGTCTTCGAGCACACGCTACGCGGGCTCCGGAACACGATTCTGCTGCCGGCCGGCTGGGAAATCTCGGCGGTGTCGCAGTCCGGCACCATCGGCACGTATCGCGGACGCGTGTTCGTGGCGCTCATCAATCTGAACGCGGAGAACTCCTACAAGGTCACGCTTCACGCCCGTCGGGCGGCGTGACGACGTGTTTGACCCAACCTCGTTGTTCCTGTCGCTGATCCCCAGCAGCATTGGGTTCGTGCTGTTCGTATACGGCAAGAAGCAGGAGCGATGGCCGCAACTCGTCGCCGGCCTCCTGCTGATGGTGTATCCGTACTTCACGGACTCGATCGCGGCGCTCGTCGGTGTCGGGATCGCGATCGTCGCGGGCCTCTGGCTCGCTGTACGCGGCGGCTGGTGACACTCGCGTCGCCGGTGCCGGCGCGCACGCTCTTCCTGCTACCTCCACACCACGCCGAACTGGACCGACGGTTCGTGGGAGAACGCTGACGACCGGCCGAAGTCAAAGGGTGAAATGAAGCTGAGGTGCCGGACGGCATCCTGGACAGCAGCCCGGATGCCGACCTGGTCGGTCATCCAGAGATCGACGCCGCCGCCGTACATGACGAGCCCGCCGCCCTCTCCGAAATAGTAGCCGCCCGTCGCGAACGGCTGCACGCGATGGCGCGTCGACAACAGCGCGATCTCGGCGAGCGGACCGCCGCGGCCGCTGACGTAGCCGTTCGAAAAGAACACGTCGGCCTGTGCACCCACCCGGACGCGATCGTCCGCAAATCGCACGAGCACGCCGCCGCTGATCTGAGGAATGGCGTCACGGACGACCAGGTAGTCGATCGCGCCGGAGCCTGCGGTCAGATAGCCGCCGAGGTCCTGGGCGTGCGAGGTCGCGGCAAGTCCTGTAAGCATCAACGCCGTAATCGCCGCGGTCAGGGTGGATCGCATCTGCGCCCTCCAGAACAGAAGGCGCAAACCGCCGACGGACCGGCTCATGCGAGCGAGGACACGTCTTCCCCGGGATGGCGCTATCATCCCCACTATGATGCGCAACCCACTCTTCACACTGCTGACGTGCGTGATGCTGGTTGGAACCGCGATCGTCGCCATCGCACAGCAGCGTGGCGCACCGCCCGCACAGCAGGGCAATCCGGCGGACACTGAAGTGTGGGAGCCAGTGCCGAAGATCATCACGCCCGGCGCGACCGACAGTGTCCCTCCGTCGGACGCGATCGTCCTCTTCGACGGCAAGAACCTCGACCAGTGGGTCTCGACGCGCGACAAATCGCCCGCAGGCTGGACGGTCGCCGACGGTGTCGTGACCGTGAACAAGCCCGCCGGCAACATCGAAACGAAGCGCAGCTTCACGAACTTCCAGCTGCACCTCGAATGGCGGGTGCCGGAAGGCGTCACCGGTACCGGTCAGGCGCGCGGCAACAGCGGTCTCTTCCTCGCGGCCACGGGAGAGGGCGATGCGGGATACGAGTTGCAGATTCTGGATTCCTACAACAACAAGACCTACGTGAACGGGCAGGCCGGCAGCGTCTACAAGCAGTACATCCCGCTCGTGAACGCGATGCGGAAGCCGGGCGAATGGCAGACGTACGACGTGATCTGGACGGCGCCGGTGTTCAATGACGACGGATCACTCAGAACGCCGGCGTTCCTCACGGCGTTTCACAACGGCGTGTTGATTCAGAATCATGTCGAACTCAAGGGGGAGACGCGCAACATCGGCAAGCCGGAGTACAAGAAACACGGTGCGGCGCCGATCAAGCTTCAGGCACACGGCGATCCGAGCCCCCCAATCAGCTTCCGGAATATCTGGGTCCGGGAGTTGTGATGGGCCATGGGCCATGGGCCATGGAAATGGCAAATGGCAAATGGCAAATAGCAAATGGCAAATGGCAAATGGCAGACGGTGCCATGTAGTGGCGAGTCGGTGTGTCAGCTCGATCGCAGGCTCGCTTCCCGGACGGCGAGGATGGGCGCGAAGAGCCGTGAGTC
>DATAEK010000087.1:0-8010 GCA_036258055.1 Vicinamibacterales bacterium | reverse complement strand
AACACTCCGCTGCCGGCGTGCGCCCGCCGCCACACCAGCGTCCGCGTGACCGGCTCACCGTCGGCCGCTGCTGTATCCAGAGCGATGGTCAGCGTGTCGCCTTCAACACTCATCGCCCGCGTGAGCACCTGCCCGACGTTGGCCGCCGACAACGCGCCGACGAGCGTTTGCGTGACGGTTCCCTGCGCGTCATCGACGGTGTAGGTCCCGAAGTACGCGTCGTAGCCGCCTTGGGCACGGGTGTTGTTCGGCGCCGCGCTCGCGACTGCAGCCGCAGGCACGGGGGGAACGTCTGCCGCGCGATTGCGCTTCATGAACTGCGCGGCGAAGTATCCACTGGAGTCGTAATAAAGGAGCGCGATCGGATCCTCGCCGAGCATCGGTTCGATGCGGCGCTCGCCGCTGCGTGTCCGATCGACTCGACTCAGGAGCACCCACGTGCCAACCAGCTGCTGGGACAGGGGCAATGACTGTGAGGCTGCTTCAGGACGCATGGAGAACTCCGAATGAGCCCGTGGGCCCGTCGATTGCGCTGCCGGATAAGTGGCGTTTACTGGAAAGAACCGCGGCGGGATCAGCGCTCAGTGCCGGCGATGAGGCCGGCGACCCGGTCGATCTCTTCCTCCAGCGCCAGGCCAGCAACAGTACAAGAAAAAATGGCGATGATCTTTCGATCATCGCCCCTGAACCGGTCCGGCTGAAGCCTGGCTGAAGCCGGACCCTACATCTCCTCGAAGGGCCGCACCTCGCACTCGCCTTCGAACGCCGGCCAGTGCACGCGGTGCAGATCCATGAACTGCCGCGCGACGTCGAGCGCCTGCTCGCGCGAGGCCGCCTCGATGATGGCGAAGCCGCCGATGACTTCCTTGGCCTCGGTGAACGGACCGTCGGTGACGTGCAACTTGCCCTTGCTCAATCGGATCCGCTGTCCGTCGGACGTCGGCTTGAGCCCTGCCGTTTCCTTCAGAACGCCGCTGTTGAGGCTCTTCGTCACGAATTCGCCCATGGCGTCCATCAGCGCCTGCGGAATCTCCTGCGATCGGTAGCTCTCCGGGTGTTTTATCAGCATCAGGTATTTCATCGATTCGTCTCCCGTTCGATTGGTGAATGTCGACGGCCCTCATCTACGCGTCGAACGGCAGCCGCAAGAATCGACACGAGCCGCGAACAAAAACACGGGTGATGGAGTCGCACGCCGTCGACCTCAAAGGTCGGCAACTGGAGGCTCGCTGTCAGCCGACCTTCCGCGTCGCTCAATTACTTCGCCGCGATCTTCAGATTGGCAAAGTACCCCTCGGTACCGGGTCCGACCCACAACGCGACTCGTCCTTCTCGCGGCTCGAGCTTCAGATCGTTGACGATGAGGCAGGGTTGCTCCGCTCCGTTCACGTAGAGCCGCGCCTTGCGGCCTTCCACCTCAATCCTGTACTTGGTCCAGACACCGGGCTCCAAATCAACGTACGACTCATACTTCTCGGGAGCCTCTTGCCGCGATCGGGCGAAATCGAAATCCGGATGCGAACTGTATTGCGTGGAATGATTCCGCCTGACTTGATCGTCGGCTCGGCCGTTGGTCGGTCGAAGATAGATGTACTCGTACCGTCCATCGGGCTGGAGCCGGAACGCGATGCCAATAAATCCACGGGCGCCGCTGCCCGCGCCGGCGCCGGGTTGGCCAGCCAGATCGACTTCGATCGTGCCGTCGCGAAACAACACATCCCTGACGACGGCATACGACGTGGCATTCTGTGCCTCGGGCGCGGCTACCACTTGGATGGCACTTCGACCTTTGAAGTTCGTCGGGGTGATCGACACGTTCTTTCCATCCAGTCGATCGGCGCTTTGTGCCGCAAGCGGGACCGCCAGGAGCACCAACAAGGACGCGCGGGGCACTGCCATGGCTGAGAGGAAGGGTGAGTGCATTTGTATCTCCAGGCGCAGAACATCGACGTCTTCACTTTGCCTGAGGTCTAACGGCTCGGCGCTCAGCCCCGAGGGCCTTTCCGCCCGCGTTTCAACCGCGGCGCATCACAATGCCACCGGTACGCGATCAGCCCTGTCGCTCGGCGACACGAACGTCGCCTCGCTATTTGAAGACGAGCCGATCCTTTCTCAGCTTCGCGGCGACCCCCGCGTTGCGGTCCGCGACCTCGCTGATCGTGTACTCGACGGCGCTGCCGAGCACGATGGCGATCTCGGATGGCGTGAGGCTGTAGTCCTGCTCGAGCCACTGCCCGAGGCCGGACGTGGCCGCACGCAACGCATCCTCGAGCGTACCACCCAATCCCACGGTCATGATGTGCGTCGGTGATTCGACGCGCGGAGTGGCCAGCGACTTGTTTGGAATCACGTCGACCGTGAATTCAACGTCCATCGATGTCTCGAGCGCGTTTCCGTTCAACTCGCCATCGCCCTGGAGAGCGTGACCGTCGCCAACGTAGAGCAGCGCCCCCGGCTGCGACACCGGGAGGTAGACCGTGGCGCCCTCGACGATCTCGTTGAAATCCATGTTGCCGCCGAAACGCCCGGAGTCACCCGTCGGCGGCGGCGCCGCGCCGGGCCCCGGCGCCACGGCTACGCACCCCAGCATCGGCCGAACCGGCACCGTGAAATTCTTGAGGTGCTCGGACGGCGTTTCCGGCGACGCGACGCCGCGCTGCCGATCGAGGTGCCAGCGGACAGGCTTGAAGCCGTCCTTCATCTTGACGGCGAAATCCGGATCGAGGGCACGCCCCACGATCCCGTCATCGCTGATCGCCCAGTCGCGATTCAGTCGGACGCGATTCAGCCGGACGACCAGAATGTCGCCGGGCATCGCCGTCTCGACGTAGAACGGCCCCGTCTCCGGATTGCCGCCGAGCACGCGTGTGACGCCCTTTTCATCGGTGCCGCCGGCATCGACGGTGGTCGTATGAACCGTGTCTCCCGGCCAGATATGGAGCACTGGTGCATTCGAGGCCGAGAACTGACGGTGAAAGGTCGTCGGAACGAATTCGTGGCGTTGCGCAGGTCCCGCGCGCCGGGCCGGCAGACGCTTCGCCGACCAGGACCTCGTGAAATTGTTCCGATCGTCCTTCTCCGTGTGCGCGCGCGTGCCCGAGATGCTGTCGCCGGCGATCGTCCCCGTGTACTCGTCGGTCGCATCTTGATTCTTGATCGTGAACCGGATCGCGTTGCCGGTCACGGCGCCTTCGAGGGCTCGGCGGCCGACGGTGCCGGTCAGCGCGGCGCCATCGAGCTTCAGCGTCAGTCTTTGGGAGAACGCGTTTCCGTACACGTCCTCGGTGAGCAGCCAGTCGCCAGCGACGGTTGTCTGTGCGAACGGAACTGCGGCGGCCAAGAGCACAATCAGCGCAGCATGCTTCAACACGAGACCTCCTCACGTCTTCCGGCCGACGGATTCTCCATTGACGAGCCGGCCTGTGTTCGCGGCGTACGCCTTACCGGCCGCTACCCGCCTCCGCGCTCTCGAGCCCGGACGCCCCGCACCGCAGCGGCAATCATCCTGTTGACGGCAGCGATCGAGAGCCCGCGCTCGTCTACGGGCGGTATCGTGGCGAAGCCGATCGCTGAGGCCTTCGGATACCGTCGGAAGATCTCCTCGAACAGGCGCGCGAGATCCTCGCTCGACGGCCCGCCCGGAACCTTGTTGCCGTGGCCCATGACCTCGCGCGGATCGAGCACGTCCATGTCGATATGGACGTAGAGCCTGTCCGAGATGCCGTTCAACCGATCGAGCTGCGCGAACACTGCGGCGCTGGCCGTCCGCAGATCGTCGACGGTCAGCTGCTCGATCCTCGACTCATCGAGCAGCCGCTGTTCGAGCGGGTCCGTCAGCCGGACGCCGCCCATCACGACCTGTCGATCCGAGAGCGGCGGATCGAGCTTCGCATCGAGCCGCATGCCCTGAAGCGCCCGTCCCGTCGCGACGGCGACGGGCATCCCACCGAGCGAACCGCTGCGGGTTGTCTCGGGGGTGTTGAAATCGGGATGGGCGTCCAGCCAGAGCATGCCGACCCGCAGCGGATCGAGGCCCGGTCCAGAGCGTTGGAGTCCGGCGACGAGCCCGGGCATCGAGGGACAAGTGGCGAGCAACCCCACGGTCAGGTATCCGTCGCGCTCGTTCTGCGAGACCAGGTCGGCGAAGTGCCCGAGCGCGTAGCCGAGACGCTTCCAGCCGCCGTACTCCTTGTCCTCTTCCGGCGTGAGGCGTGCTTCCTGGATCCGAATGGTGGCGCCGATATCCGCCAGCGTCTTCTGGATGCCGCCCTCGGCCATCGTCGTGGGCCCCTTCGACAGGCCGGTGGGCGAGAACGGCTGCTTCGCGAGCGCGACCCGGATGTGTCCGTCGGCTGCCGTGTACTTCTGGGCCGAAGGATCGAGGCTCGCCAGGGTCAAGCCTGCCAGAACGAACAGCGTCATGCGCCGCAGCATGTCGGTCTCCACAACAAGAACAGGATGATGGTGCCGAACATACAGTAACCCGCAACCGAGCGGCCCGCACGCACCGCGTCGGCGGCGCGCACAGGGCCGCAGCGGAGATCACGCGTGAAAAACAGGACGGATGCGATCGAGCAGCTCGCGACGGGCGAACAAGCAGCCAGTGCCCCACGAGCCGAGCAGGAACTTGTGGCTGGCTGCCGCGAGGACCCCCTGGTCCGCGGTGCCGGCGGATCATGGTGGTCCGTCAGCAGAACGGCTGCGCGGGATGACCGAGATGGCGCCGTTGTTCTCGAGAATAGCGCTCCGCACTTCGTCCACGCACGTGCAGCCATTCTGCCGCAACGCGGCGTCGAGCTCGTGGTGCGTGAGCTTGGCTTGCGCCAGCACGTCCTCGAACACGCGCCCGTTGTGGACGATGATCAACGGCCGCCCTTCGACGATGGCTTCGATTCGCTTGCTTCTGAAGGTCGCGATGCCGACGACGTGGTTCAGGGTGATGAGCGTGATTGCCGAGATCAGACCGCCAACCAGTGAGTTGTCGCCGCCGTTCATCGAGTTCTGGACGGCATTGGACAGAACGAGGAGCAGGACGAGATCGAAAGGGGCAAGCTGACCGACCTGCCGCTTGCCGGTTGCGCGAAGGATGATGATCAGCGCCGCATAGACAACGGCGCTCCGGACGATGAGCTCCCACCAGGACACTGACATGCTCAACATGACACGCTTCTCCAACTGGTGCGGCAGCACGCAGCCCACCAGGATCCCATGATGCCTGAGTCCGCCTGGCTGGAGATGAAACCGCCGCTGGAAGTCGAGAAGGCGCGATGGACGTCAGCGAGCCGCGACCTCCCTCAACAATGCCCGCACCCGTTGGCGTAAGAAAATGGCGATGTCCGACGGTCCCGATCCGCGACAATCGGACAGGATGATCCGTGTCGCTAACCAGCGAAGCCGGGTTTGCGGAGCCGCGGGGCGGGACCGGTTCTGGCTCGCGATGCTCGCGATCTGCTTCCTGGTGAGCCTGGCGGCATCGTGGCAGCGCTGGTCCGATCCGGTCGTCGATGTCGGGCGCGAAATGAATCAGCCGCTGCGCCTTGCCGGCGGCGAGATGCTGTATTCGGACGTGCGCCACATCTACGGCCCGCTGTCGCCATGGCTTCACGCGGTGTTGTTTCACATCTTCACGCCGTCGCTGACGGTTCTCTACCTTGACGGGATCATTACCGCAACGATTGCGCTGGCCCTCGTGTACTGGCTCGGGCGCCAGATCATGAGCCCCGCGGCCGCCGGCGCGGCGACGCTCAACGTGATGTCGTTCTGCGTGTTCAAGCCGGCGGGCAACTATATCCTGCCCTACTCCTACAACTCGCTGCACGGAGCCGTGCTCGGTCTGATCACGCTGGCGATCCTCGTCACGGCGCTGAGGCCAGAAGCGCCGCGTTCCGGCTCGTTGACCACCTCGGGAGCACTGATCGGGCAGCGTCCGTTGATGTTTCTCCTGGCGGGACTGGTCGCCGGGCTGGCAACGTTGGCTAAAACTGAAATGGGCGCCGCAGCAGTGGCTGCTGGCGTGACGGCGGCAATACTCGTGTCGTATCCGGATCTCCGGCGGGCAGCCCGGTTCGGTTTGATCTTCATCCTGCCCGCGGCCGCTCTCACCACAGCCGTCTACGCCCTCATCGCCGCGCGCGTTGGCTGGTCGACGCTCGCGTTCGACAGTTGGCTCCTCGTCTACACGATGCCGCCCGAGATCGCCCATTTCAACGCCGAGATCTCGGGTCTTGCCCACCCACTCAGGTCGCTGGGCCGCATGCTGATCGCGCTCGCGAAACTGGGCATGCTGGCCGCAGGCGTCGCCGCAACCAGCAGCATCATCGCCACCTCGACGTCCGGCCGGCGGGAACGCCGCGCGTTCGACGCTGCCAGTCGGGAGACGGCCGTCGTCTCACATCCGTGGCGCGTGCTCGGAGCCGTTGTCGCGTTGTTGATTCTCATGTGGGTGACGACCGGACTCGATCGCGACAAGGGTCCGTATCTGGCAATTCCCTTCGTGCTCGCCGGCACTCTGGTCATGCTCCTTTCGAGCCTGCGCACGGCAACGAACCCTCACACGGCAACGCTCGTCGTCCTGACCATCTATGCGCTCGCGAGCCTCGCCCGGGTAATCCTGCACGTTCGCAGCGGAGGCGCGTACGCGTCGTACCTGCTGCCCGTGGCCGTCGTGATATTCACCTACCTCTGGGTGGGTCCGTT
The DNA here is from genome assembly GCA_036258055.1 of Vicinamibacterales bacterium. Lineage (GTDB taxonomy): Bacteria > Acidobacteriota > Vicinamibacteria > Vicinamibacterales > 2-12-FULL-66-21 > DATAEK01. Next base: position 1,314 of record DATAEK010000087.1, on the reverse strand, counting down.
CGCGGACAGCCTTCGAGACGCGCACGTGTCTCGGATGGCGCGCACGACCTGCCTGACACTGCTCGTCCTGGCTGCCCTCCTGAACATGGCCGGACTCGCGCACCGATACCGCACGCGAAATAGTGCGCCGATCGAGACTGCGCGGGGAACGATGATCGCGGGGCCAGACATCGCCCTCGCCTTCAACGAAGCACTCGCGTACATCGACCGCCACACCGAGGCAGGGGATGCCGTCGCTGTGATGCCGGAAGGAACGTCGATCAATTTCCTGAGCGGTCGGAGAAACCCGCTACGCGAGGAAATCGTGACGCCGGGTTATCTCGATACCGACGGAGAGGTGCGCGCGATCGGCCAGTTGAGGGATGCGCACACGGCGCTCATCCTGATCCCCAATCGGCCGACGAGGGAGTTCGGACCCGCGGCGTTCGGCCGCGACTACTGCCAACGGCTGATGCGTTGGATTGAGGAGCATTACAGGATTTGCGCCATCTTCGGACCGGTGAAGGACGCGAGCCTGGAAATCGGCGACAAGCCGTATTTCATCCGCGCGTATTGCCCTCGGTGAAGTGCGCTCTTCCACGCGTACAGAAGAAAAGGGCGATGGCATCTCAACCATCGCCCCAGAATCTGTCCGGCTCCCGCCTCCGCCAAGCCTACGGCGGGTCCGCCGTAGCGCTCCGCGCGAAGGCGGAGAAGCCGGACACTACAATCCACAATCCCGAACGCCGAGCGCCGAATCCCGAGCGCCGAGCACGGTCCGGCTGAAGCCCGACTCTACTCGATGTCCACGTCCCTCGTGAACGCCTCCTCGGGCTCCACGAAGTACTCCATCTCGCGCTCGAGCTCCAGCTCCTCCGGCGTCGGCGGCGGCGGTGGCGGCGGCTCGTCTGCCGGGATCCGCACGTGCCGGTAGTACTCGAACCCGGTCCCCGCCGGAATCAGCCGGCCCATCGTCACGTTCTCCTTCAGGCCGCGCAGATGATCGACCTTGCCGGAGATCGACGCCTCGGTCAGCACGCGCGTCGTTTCCTGGAACGACGCCGCCGAGATGAACGAGTCGGTCGAGAGCGATGCCTTGGTGATCCCCAGCAGCAGCGGCCGGCCCGTTGCCGGACGTCCGCCGTTGGCAATCACCCGTTCGTTCTCTTCCATGAACCGGAAGCGGTCCACCTGCTCCTCGATCAGGAACTCGGTGTCCCCCACTTCCTCGATCTTCACCCACCGCATCATCTGCCGGACGATGACCTCGATGTGCTTGTCGTTGATGTTCACGCCCTGCAGCCGGTAGACCTCCTGGATCTCGTTGACGAGATA
>DATAEK010000082.1:0-2814 GCA_036258055.1 Vicinamibacterales bacterium | reverse complement strand
GAGTCCGGTCGTGTAGTCGTAGAAGCACTGCCACCGTCGATAGCGCATCGGATCCCAGGCACGCTTGGGGAGGTACATCTGATACTGCTCCCAGTCCACTTCCGACTCCTTGCACATCTCGAAGGGACGGGCCCAGCTCGCCACGTTGCGGTTCCAAGCCGTTTCGATCTTGCAGATATCTCCGAGCGCGCCTGACTTGACGTACTCCTTGGCGGCCTGGAAGCGCGGGACGCTGCGACGCTGCGTTCCGACCTGCACGATCCGGTTGCTGGCCTTGACGAGGTCCTGGGCCTTGATCGCGTCTTCGAGCCGCGCCGTGAGCGGCTTCTCCACGTATGCGTCCTTGCCTGCCTGCACTGCGGCCATCAGCACCGCGCAATGCGCGTGGTCCGGCGTCGCGATGATGACGGCGTCGAGCCCCGGTGTCGCGAGGAGGTCGTCATACCGCGCCACAAGACGCGGTTTCTGCCCGGGCAGCTTGTCCGCCACACTCGCTGCGAGCTTCTCGCGCGCCTGCGACCACACGTCGCAGAGGCCGACGAGCTGAATGCGCCCCGGCGCGGCCGCGAGCGCCTCGCCGAGGATGTACGTTCCACGGACGCCGCAGCCGACGACGCCCAGTCCGATACGCTCGTTGGCGCCGAGTGTGGCCCGCGGTCCGGCGAGCGCGGCCGTGGCCAGCCCGACCCCCAGCCCCAGGAAGTCACGACGCGGTAGCGATCCATCCGGCATGCTGCACCTCGGCGAAATCGTGTGGCGGCTATTGTAGTGGACCGTCCGGGTCATCGGTAAAGCGAGTTCATGAACTTCCTTGTCGGGCTGCGAGCCAGCCCTAACGGCGGGGATCGACGGATGGCGGTCGAGGCGAGGTGAGAAGGCCTGAAGCTCGGGCGATTCGGAGACCCAGGATTACTGGATGATGATCCGGAGGTTCGTGGGCACCCGGGGAGCAACGCCCGAGCCGCCGGTTGTCTGTTCGTACGCGCCGACATCGTAGCCGGAGCCCTGCGGGCGGGTCACGCCCAGTCGATCGGTCGACACTTCCGCGATTGCCACGCCGGTGTTGAGCGCGGGGGATCCCGGAGCGAGCTGGTAGTTGTGCGCGGACGCGTTCACGAAACCGGCGGCACCCATGGCGAGGTTCGACGCGCCTTGCGCCTCGGCCGGCAGCGACGATCCGAGCAGCAGCAGATTCCGGACGTCCAGCCCGCTGCTCGACGCCGAGGCCGCCACGAAGGGTGTCTGCACGCCGGTGCCAAATGTTGTGTTCCAGATGCGGAGGTTCTGGATGCTGTCCTCGTAGCGCACGCCGACGTCGACGTTATGGACGACGGCGTTCTGCACGCGGACGACGGCCGGGCCGCGCAGCCGGAACGCGATCTCCGAGTCGTACACGGTGACGCGATCGACCGTCGCGTCGACGTTCTCCTTCAGATTGAACGCCGCGATGTTGTTCCCCGGCGTCGGCCACTTGAACCCGTACGTCTCCACGTCACGGATCGTGATCCGTGAGCGCGGAAAACTCGTGCTCGCCTTCGTGTCGACGGCGTTTTCCCCCGTCACGCTGCCGACCGGAAATCCGTTCTCGGCTGTCGTGAGCGGCGCCAGCCAGATGCGGCAGCCCTCGATCGTCACGTCGTTCCAGCCGGGCGCCGTACGCCCTGGGTCCACCTGCACGCCATCACCCGAGAAGGTATGGATTTCAGTATTGCGGATAGTCAGACGCTGAACCGCGGCGCCGGTGATTCCATGCGCGTCGGTGCGCCCGCCGGTTGGATTCAAAGCGTGATGGATGAGCGAGTTCTCGATCAACACATCCTGGACGGAGTTCATGTCGATCGCGTCGTTGCCCGATCGCCGGACCTCCGTGTTCCGCAGCGTGAAGTTGCTTGCGGCGGCGCCCAGGCGCACGAGATCGTTGGCGCCGTACTGCCCGTCGAGTACGAGGCCGTCGATGGTGATGTAGGGATGCGCAACCGTCAGCACTCGACCGAGTGCTGTCACTATCGTCGTGCCGCGTCCGTTTGCGGACCGGATCGTGATCGGCTGTGATGCGGCGCCGGCGCGGATCGTCTGCAGCGTTTCAGTGAACGTTCCAGGCCCGACGATGATCTCGTCCCCTGGCTGGGCGGCGTTGATGGCATCCTGGATCCGGCCGAAGGGGGCCGTGGATGAGCCGCTACCCGTCCCCCCTGCCACGACGTACCACTGCGTGCTCGCCACCGGCTGTGCGGAGGTCGCAACGACGAACGCGAAAAGCACGAGCGGAAAAACGCGGTAGAGGCGTGTGGATGAAGCCAGGCGAGCCATGTCTGATGTCACGGGAGCGAGGGCGCGCGACCATCCGGCGCCCACCAGTGTGCGCACTACAAGTGTCGCGTGTACAGGCGAGCGTAGCAAGGACGGGACCAGCCAACGGACTGCTCATTCACACCTTCGCGACGCCTCGGACACAGCTCTAACCGCCCACTGTCGTGCACCAGATGTCCATTTCGTAAAGACGATTACGAATCTGCCGGCGCCGCTTGCCGCTTTCGCAGCGGCCAGCGGCCAGCGGACAGCGGACAGCGGACAGCGACAAAACGCTACCCGGCGATCGTCCGCGTCGTGTTGCCGTTCGGCTGCGGCACGATCAGGCTGAAGCCACGCAACACTAACGCCCGGAGACAAAGATGGTCAAGGTCGACAGGCGAGACTGTCAAAGCGAGACGGCGCCCCCGATGGTACCGATCGAACGCACTGCTCGCACATTTTGTTGACACGCTGCGCCGTCTCGGCGAGATTCACCGCATGCCACGCCGCCTTCTCACGCTT
>DATAEK010000067.1:0-72821 GCA_036258055.1 Vicinamibacterales bacterium | reverse complement strand
GACCGCCTGCGATCCGAGGTCCATCGACTTGGCGAAGGTGTACGACCCCTGCATCGCCAGCCCGTTGTTGAACCGGCGGTTCGCTCCGAGGACCAGGCCGTTGTACCAGGACTCGCCGTCAGTGGATCGGAGACGCATGCTGCCGAAGTTGGCGTTCCGGCGCGGGGTGCCGAGCGGCCAGAAGTAGCTGCCGTCCGCCTGGATGATCGGAATCGCCTCGTTGTACTCGACGTTGCGGAGCTGGTGGTAGCCGCGCGATCCGATGTAGCCGACCGTCGCGATCGTCCGCCCCCAGAGCTCGCGCTGATACGTCAGGTTGTACTGAAGACGGTACGGGTTCTCGAGGTCGTACTGCAGCAGGTCGAGCCGCAGCAGCGACGAGCTGCCAGACGTCGGCGGGTGCGGGAACGGTGGATTGGCCGGATTGATGGCGTTGTAGTACGGCGGCGTGCGGTTGCCATACGCCCGGTAGATGTTGCTCAGAATTGGCTCGAAGAAGTACCCCGCGCCGCCGCGCAGGATGTTCTTGCCGTTGTTGGTTACGTCCCAGGCGAAGCCGACGCGCGGCGCGATGTTCTTGTACGACGGGTTCTTGAAAATCGGTCCTCCCGCCGTCGTGTTCGCGGCCTGCAGATCCGGCATGCTCGCTTCGCGCCCGTCCAGCTCGTTCGGCGTTGTGATGAACTCGTACCGCACCCCGAGATTCAGCGTGAGATTCCTCGTCATCGACCAGTCGTCCTGCACGTAGAGGCCGATCAGGCTTTGCCGCCACCGGCGCGCCGTGGTGGACCCCTCGGCCTGACCCTCGTACGTGCCCGGGATGTTCCTGATGAAATTCTCGAGTGACGTGAACGAGTAGCTGCCCCCGAAGGTGAACGACGAGTCCTGGTCGTTCATGAAGCGCGTGAAGCTGAGCCCGGTCTTGAGGTTGTGCGCGCCGCGCGACCAGGTCATGTCGTCGAGGATCTGAAAACTCTTCAGGTCGACGAACGTGGGGGTGTTGGTGTCCGGGCCAAGCCCGTTGATGCCCGAGACCGACAACGTGCCGAACCGCGTGCCGGGCACGAAGTACAGACTGGGGTCGAATGTCTGGTTCTCGAGGTTGTCGGTCTGCTCGAACGCCTGGTTCCACGCCACCTTCGTGACGTTGAGGAGCGTCGATGAGAGCAGCCACTTGTACTCGCCGACGATCGACTGCGCTCGCGTGCGGGTGTCGGTCGTCCACAAGGGAATCGCCGCGTCCTGGTCGACGCGTGCCTTGTCCCACGAGTAGCGCACCGATACCGACTGGCTCTGCGTGAACTGATGATCGACTTTGCCGAGCGCGTAGTTCTCGCGCGTAGGCGCGACGCTCTGGACGGTGTAGCGACCGGTCGCGCCGGTTTCCACACCGTTGGGCTCCGGATAGAGGAGCAGGTAGGGACGCGTCACCGCGCTGATGTCGGTGCGCGCGCGCGTCGCGCGGCTCGGGACGGTCGCCAGCGTGGTCAGGCCGCGATCCTGTCGCAGCCCTTCGTAGCTGCCGAAGAAGAACGTTCGGTCGCGCACGATCGGCCCGCCGAAGTTGCCGCCGAACTGATTGCGGGAGAGGTCCGGGATGTCCTGGTCAGGGGCATCGAAGAAGGTCTTCGAGTCGAACTTGCTGTCGCGGTTGAACTCGAACACGGCGCCGCGCATCGCGTTGGTACCCGAGCGGGTGATGGCGGTCACGATGCCGCCGGCGCTCCGGCCGTACTCGGCGCTGTAGTTGTTCACGAGCACCTGGAACTCGCGGACTGTGTCGACGCCGAGCAACCCGCCCGCGGCGCTGCCTGGCGACCCGTTGCCCTGGGTGTTCGCATCTGTGCCGTCCAGCTGATAACTGATCTGGTTGGGCCGCGCACCGGCGATTGATACCTGGGTGCCCATCCCGCGATCGACCTGCTGCGACGTGCTCGGCGAAGCCGTGACTCCGAGCTGGAGGAGCGTCAGCTGGCTGAAGTCGCGGCCGTTCAGCGGCAGCTCGCGGATCTGACTCTGATCGACGAGTGCGGTGACCGAGGACTCCTTTGTCTGCACCAGCGTCTGGTCCGCAGTGACGACGACTTTCTCGGTCATGCCACCGATGCTCAACTCGACGTTGAGCGCCGCGACCTGGCCGACCGAGATGTCGATGCTCTGAAACTGCGCTGAACGGAAGCCTGTCAGCTCCACTGTGAGCTCGTATCTGCCGGGGGCGAGCGCGTCGGCGCGATACCGCCCTTCCGCGTCGGTCGTGAGCACGCGCGACTGCCCCGTTTCCACGTGCTTCACCGTGACCGTGGCGCCTGGAAGCGCGGCCTTCGACGAATCCTGGACCACGCCGGAGATCGATCCGGTTGTTCCCTGCGCCGCCACCACCGCGAGGCCTCCCCACAGCACCGCGGTCGCGACGGCGATCAGCCTTATCGCTGCTGCCACTCGGGATGTCTGCATCGCTCCTCCTCAACCCTCAACCGGGGGGCTTCGCCCCCCAGACCCCCCTGCGCCGTCGCTCGCGGGGTCCCCGTTGCCCCGCTCCGTTCCGGCGGCCGCGCCGGCGGCGCGTCTCATTCCTTCGATCGACCTCGTCCCGCCCGCCCCTCATACCCTCACGCGCGCGGTCCCGGCCGGCACGCCAAGTTCGCGGTGACTCGCTTCGCTCGCTCAACCAGGGGCTCGCCTGCCACCCCTGCGCCGTCGCTCGGCCGCCTCTTCGATTCCATCGCGAACCGGAGAACCCGAGAACCCGAGAACCTTCGAACCCAACAAGGATCGCTATGGTCAGGCCATTGAGCGTCAGGCAGCGTCGCGCCGACAGGGCGGCAAGTCAAGCAAAAAATCGGTGGCAACCCGGCGTCGGCGCGGTGCGCCTCGGGGGCTCTCAAGGGGAGTATCGGCAGCAAAGGTCGGACCAAAAGGACCCTTGACTTGCGTAGGAGGCGTCTGAATACTCTGCGTATGCCGCGAAGGGTCCTTCTGAGTCTTGTCGGCTGCGTTTTGTTTGGCGCGTTCGGCTGGCAGCCGGACCGGCCGTCAACGGGGGGGATCCCTGCCATCCGGCCATCCATCGGCGGTGCGCGGCTGCTCGCCCTCGGGCGCGAGAACGGCTGCCTCGATGAGCCGACGCCCGCGCCTCCGCCGCAGGCGTGGCCGGATTGGGCGGCGGCGCACATCGCCGGCGGCGACGTGCCGCCAGCGCGCGTGGTGTCCGATCCCTACCCGACGCTGCACAGCGTGGCGGTCGATCCGATCAACGACCGCGTCTTCGTGAGCGATCCGAACCGGCATGCGGTCTGGTCGTACGATCGCCGCATCGCCTCGAAAGGCAACGAGCCGGTTCCGGCGATCACCGGGATCCGTGGACCTTCGACCGGCATGATGTTCATCGCCGCCGTCACCGTCGATCCGGAGGCGCGCGAGGTCTACACGGTTGACAACGACATCGGCGACCGGATGATGGTGTTCCCCTACGACGCCGAAGGCAACGTCAAGCCGAAGCGCGTGCTGAACGTGCCGCACCAGGCCTGGGGACTCTCGATCAACCCGGTACGCAAGGAAGTGGCGGTCAGCGTCGAAGGTCCGCGCCAGATCGTCATCTACGCGCAGAACGCGAGCGGCTCGGATGCCCCGCTCCGCATGATTCGCGGACCGAAGACCGGCCTGGGCGATCCGCACGGCGTCGTCTTCGACGGCAAGAACAACGAGATCCTCGTCGCCAACCACGGCAACCAGAATGGCCGTGAGACGCTGCCCGGGACGGTCACTGGCGGTCGGCGCGGGGGCACGCCCGGCTCGCTCGTCGGCGGCCGCTTCGACGAGCCCTCGATCACGGTGTACGGCGGCGAGGCGACGGGCGACGTGGCGCCAATCCGCCGCATCCAGGGCGCGAAGACGGGCTTGAACTGGCCGATGGCCCTCACCCTCGACGCCGAACACGACGAGATGGCCGTTGCCAACAGCGGCGACAGCTCGATCCGGATTTTCAGCCGCACCGCGACCGGCGACGTGGCCCCTGTCCGCATCCTCAAGGGGCCGCGCACGGGCATTCACGGGCCGATGGGCGTCACCTTCGACGTGAAGAACGACGAGATCTGGGTCGCCAACTACGGCGATCACACCGCGCTGGTGTTCGCGAGAACCGCGGGCGGCGACGTCGCTCCGAAGCGGATCGTGCGCAATGCGCCAGCGGGCTCGCCGACGGTCGGCTTCGGCAACCCGGGCGCCATCGCCTACGACTCGAAGCGCGACGAGCTACTCGTCCCGAATTGAGTCAGCGAGCCGAGGATCTCGGCGTTTGCCAGGTTGGCAAACGGAAATGCCAAGCCGACGCGCGTGATTGCCGGCCAGACGGCAAGAGTCAGCCGGACGATGCACGGCATCTTCTACAACCCGAAGCACGACGAGATCGTCGTGCCGGTGGCGCTCGGGGGCGCGGTGCTGACGCTTCCAGGCGGAGCGAACGGCGGAGAGCCGCCGCTGCGCGTCCTGCAGGGACCGAAGACCCGGCTGGTGCAACCGGATACGTTGTACGTGGACGTCGCGCACGACGAGTTGATGGTGGACTCGGGCGACGACAGCGTCCTGGTGTTTTCGCGAATGGCCAACGGCGATGTCGAGCCGATTCGCAAGCTGGGCGGCCCCAAGACAAAGATCAGAAACATCTATGGGATCACCGTCGATTCCGTGCACAACCTGATCATCATCGGCAATCGCGTCGATCTGGGCGGCCGTGAGTCCGAGGATGGCATCCTCATCTTCAATCGCACGGACACCGGCGATGTGGCGCCGCGCGCGGTCATTGCCGGTCCGCGAACCGGCATCATCAAGATCCGTCAGGTCGTGGTCGATGAGGAGCGCGGACAGATCTTCGCGACGATCAAGAACAACTTCGAGAACTACGACCCCGAACAGGAACGGCCGTCGCCCTGGAACCCGGACAAGACGGGGTTCATCGGCGTCTGGAGCATCGACGACAACGGCGACGTGCCGCCGCGTGGCGTCATCAAGGGTCCGGCGACGGGACTCGTCTGGCCTGCGGGCGTCGCTATCAACCCTCGCGATCGCGAGGTCTACGCCATCGACAGCGTGAGCAACGCGCTTTTCATGTTCACGATGCCGGAGCTGTTCAAGAAACCTGCAACCGTATCAGGGGGATTCAACCGGTGATGACACAATTCTTGCCATCAGCCAGAACGTTTCGCGGCCTCGGCGCGGCGGCGTGTGCGGTGACGTTTTTCAGCGTCGCGCTCCAGAGTCAACTGGCGGGTCAGGCTCAGAGTCAGCCGCCGCGCGCGACCGCGACCGGTACACCCGGCGCGGCCACGTCCTGTGACGATCTGCTGCTGCCGCCGCGCGACGTCAAGGGTCACAAAGTCGGGCCGACGTCCTGCCAGATGATCGAGAGCGCCCTGAGCTACGACGGCAAAGCGTACAACCGCATCGACGTCGGTCTCGACGGCAGCGTCGACGGCTACCTGGCGAAGGTGGGCGACTACAAGGACTACTTCACCAACGGCCCCGACCTCGTGTTTCCGCAGACGTGGGGACCTCGGCCGGTCCTCTTCGGCGTCGCGAAATACGAGCGCGCGAAGGGCGCGGCGATGGTGATCGTCTACCCGGCCGACAAGGCGGCGTGGAACGGCAAGATGTTCGTGACCGTGCACGGTCGCGGCGCGTCGTTCAAAGAAGGGGGCCTCAAGGCGTGGGACAAGAACCTCGACACGGCCAATCCGATACGCGATCTCGACAAGTACGAGCGCCTGATGGTCGCCAAGGGCTACATCCTGGTCAAGACGCGGCGCACGTCCACGGAGGGCATCGGCGAGATCACGGCGACGCTCGAGGACGGTTCCACGGTTGATTCGGTCGCGTTCAACGACACGGCGCATTACATCATGGACTTCGCGGACGTCGCGAAGGCCGCGATGGCCAAGCGTCTTGGCACGCCGGTGCACGTCTATATGTACGGCCACTCGGCGGGCGCGCGCATCGGTCACAGCCTCAACTACACGCCCGGTCTGAATGTCGGCCGTGACGGCAAACGCTACTTCGATGGGCTGCTCAACGACGATCCGGCCGCCGGGACGTGGTATCCGGTCGTGATGAAAGACGGGAAGGACGTGCTCTTCACGACTCCCGGCGAAGAGGCAGCGTTCGTGCCGATGATCGACGTCGCGCATCAGGGCTACAACAACATCTGGCCGCCGAAGCATCCCGACTGGATGTCGAACAGCTACCTGGAAAACAAGCGCAACAACGCGCGCATCCTGCGCGACAAGGGGATGACGAACTACCGCATGTACGAAGTGCGGAGCGTCAGCCACTCCGGCGGCGAGGGGGCGACCGACGGCCGGACGAGCGAGTACCAGACCATCGATCTCTCGAGAGCGATGGACAAGTTCATCGACATGGTCGACGCCTGGGCGGACAAGGGTGTCGCGCCGCCGCCGACCCGGTCCGACTGGGCGGAGCTCGGCGACGCGAACAAAGACGGCGTCATCGAAAACGCGGCGCTGTCGTTCCCCGACGTGTCCTGTCCATTGGGCGTCTACCACAGCTATCCGGACTCGACGGCCGGCAACACGGCGTTCGCGCCGTTCAGCGGCCAGGGCATCGAGCCGCTCGACAAGAAGTCCGTCTTCGTCGACATGAACCGCAACGGCGTCTGGGACTACCGCGAGACGCCGACGCAAGCCTGGCGCCGTCTCGGTCTGCTGCAGCCGAATGAAACGCTGACGCGCGAGAAGTACGTCGCCTGCGTGCAGAACGCCGCCGACGCGCTGCGCAAGGGCGGGTTCTTCTCCGACAAGACCGCCGCGTGGTACGTCGAGCAGGCCAAGAGCGTCGAACTCACGCCGAAGAGCGGAACGCAGTAAGGCTCGGGCTCGTTGATTGCTTCTCTCAATGCGCGTGGGGCCCCACCCCCACGCGCTCTACGCGCTTCGCGCGACGGCCTTCGGCCTTGCCGCCCGCCGCTGGCCAATGCCGGCGGGCAGCCTGCGTGTCTGAAGTCGGACCCGCGACCCCGTCTCGCGTGACCGACACGCATGACGACGCGGGCGATGAGGACTCCGAGGCTAAATGCGTCCCACAGGCAGCGCTCCGGCACATGTCGCTAGTCGTATCCGCAGCGGGCTCCGGCATCACGTCTGATCGATGAACACCGGAATGGCGCGCAGCCCCATTGCGAGCGCCAGGCACACCAGTGCCGGAATCGCGAACCACTGATAGACGGGCGTGTCGCGCAGATAGGTCCGGCTGACGAGGACGCCCTTCTCCGCCGCGTCGATGGCGCGAGAGGCGGCCTCGAGATCCCGCACGGTGTCGGCGTTGAAGTAGCGGCCGCCGTAGCCGCGGATCGCCTGCAGCAGGCGCTGCACCTGTGGCTTCTTCCTGATCTCCTCCTCGAGCGCGACGCCGACCATGTGCACCCGTATGTTCGCGGCGTCTGCCTCCTTCAGCACTTCGATCGGCTCGCGGCCGGTATTGTTCTCGCCGTCGGTGAAGAGCACGACGACCTGATTGCGTCGTCCGCCGCTCGCGGACTGGCGCGACAGCAGGTAGTCCGACAGCGCAAGGCCTTCGCCGATCGCGGTCATGCCTTCGCCGCGCAGGATCTGGTCGTCGACCAGATCGATGTACCGAACGAGATACTCGTGATCGAAGGTGAGCGGACTGACGACGTAGGCGTTGTCGGAGAAGACGACGAGGCCCACTCTGTCGTCACGGCGGCGGCGCACGAATGCTTTGATCGCGTCCTTCGTGGCTTCCAGGCGCGTCTTCCCCGGCGGACGGGCGACCACGCGCGCGTCCTGGTTCGTGAACGTCAGGTTCTGGAGCGTGCGGGGCGGCGGCGTGCGCTCCATCTGCTCCTGCATGCTCGACGAGAGATCGAGCGCAATCACGATGTCGAGGCCGTGCGACTGGACTTCCGCCTCCGAGTAGGGGATCACCGGATCGAGCAGCGCAGCGCCCAGCAGAATCAGGCCGAGCAGGAGTACACCCGCTGGCAGCCGCCGGATCCACGAGGCGCGGTGCGCGCGGGCGAACACCCAGGGAACCGTGCTCGCCGTTCCGAGGCGCCGATGCGCCGTCCAGCGGAGCAGCCAGATTGCAGGAAGCGCCCCAATCAGCCACCACGCAAGCCCGGGGTGTAGGAACCGCATGGCGAATCAGCGGGCGGCGAGAACCTGCTCGGCGTGGGCGAGCGTGTCCTGCCAGACCGACGCGGAGGGCAGAAGCGCCGGTGGGGCGTAGCGCGCCAGCTCGCAGGTCGTCAAGACCGACGATGCCAGCTCCACGGGAGCACCGGAGGGACGCGTGCTGAGCGCGGCGGCGATTTCAGTCGGCGTGAGGCTCGCGGCCGGCACGCCGCAGACGTCGCTGAGGTGCTGACGCACCAGCGTGTCGAGGCGCGCGAACGCCTCACGACGCTCGTCGGGTGACGCCGGATCGGCTGCGCGCATGGCCTCGAACGACGCGCGCGAGGCCTGCCGCGCCTGGCGCAGCGAGCGGCGCGTTGTGGTTCGTCGGCGCTGCTGAGCGCGGCGCAGGCCGGCCAGCGCCAGCAGCGCAACCGGCGCGATGGACAGGAGGATCAACCCGAGGCCGACCGGCTGGAGCACACGGAACTGTGACGCGCGGGCTACGGCAGGCCGCGAGTCTCGCGCCGGATATGTCGGCTGGTCGTCGGGCAGCAGGCTGCGAAACGCAATCACGGCGCCCGGCACCTGCACCGTCCCGGCCGGCGGCGCATCGTCGAGCCGCTGGCCGGCGCGCTTGACGTAATAGCGCGCGGTAAACGGCGCGATCTTCAATACCGGTACGCCGACATGGTAGGTCGTCAGGACGTAGCGGAACTGGTAACGAGTCACGTCCCCGTCGGCCTGACGTGCGGTGTCCGTGCCGACGACATCGAGGCCTTCGAGCTTCAGCTTGTCGCGCGACAGATCGTCTGCGAGCACGTCATGTCCCCGCCGGCACGTGACCTCGATGGTGTAGGTGACCCGGTCGCCCACGAACATGGCCGTGCGATCGAGGCTCGTTCGCGCGGACACGTCTTCTTCCGGCACCTCCGACGTCGGCCTCGGGCCTGCCGTATGCGCAGTGCTGGGCAGCGACTCGACGGTCGGCGCGCCGCGCTGCTGGGCGAGAAGCGCCGCCGGGACGCAGACGAGCCCGGCCGTGAGGGCGATGACACCCACCGGGCCACCGGCGCGCGACATCGGCTGGCTTCTCGCCGGAGTCGCTTCCGCCTTCGCGCGTAGCGCTTCGGCGCACCGCCGTAGCCTTGGCGAAAGCTGGTCGGCGAGGCACGCCGTAGCCTTGGCGAAGGCGGGAGAGGATCTAGCTGACGATCGGCCAAATGGACGCGTCACCGTGCGAGACTCCTCGAGAAGAACGACAGCAGCGGCTCGACCGGACTCTCGTCGGTCGGCACGAAGATGTGTTCGATCGGCACCTTGTAGAACGCGTTCACGAGCGCGGCGCGCCGGCGGCGGGCCTCCGCCGCGTACGCGCGGCGCGAGCCCGTGCCCAGATCCACCGTGGTGTGACGTCCGGACTCGAGATCGCGTACCTGCAGGTAGCCGGGCCCGGCGGGCAGCTGCCGTTCACCCGGATCCTCGGGAACCACCGCGATGACGTCGTGCTTCGCCGCGAGCATCGACAGCTCGCGGCTCTCGAAGAGACCCTCATCGGTCATGAAATCAGAGACGAGGACCACGATGCTCATGCGCCGCAGCGTGGAGAGCAGGTGCCTGATCATCGGAACGAGCGCGGTGCGTCCCGAACTTGTCTGCGCCGACCAGCACTGCTGCAGCACGGACCATGCTGCCGCGCGCGTGCGGCGCGGCGGGCTCGACGTAATCACCCGGTCCGAGAATGCGAGGAAACCAGTGTTGATCTGGCTCGAGAGCGCCGAGAAGAGCAGCGAGGCGGTGATGAACGTCATCGTCTCTCGCTTCGAATAGTGCGAGGTCCCGAGCGACATCGACCGCGACACGTCGATCGCGATCATCATGTTGAGCTCGCGCTCCGCGTGCGTGTGACGCACGAACGGGGCATCCATCCTGGCAGTGACGTTCCAGTCGATCCGCCGGACGTCGTCTCCCGGCCGGTACGGCTGGTGTTCGTCGAAATCGAACCCCGAGCCGCGCAGGCGGCTGGTGTACGGTCCGACGCGCGGGTTGCGCATCTTCCTCGCGGTCGTCACCTCGATGTAGCGCAGCTCGCGCATGACTTCTTCGGGAATCATGGGATCGGCACCGACTTCAGGATTTCCGAGAGGATGTGATCGGCCTCGATGTTCTCCGCCTGCGCGCGGATGCTTCTGGCGATGCGATGGCGCGCGGCGTCCGCGTAGATCTCCTTCACGTCACCCGGCAGCACGTAGGTCCGCCCGTGAATGAACGCCGTCACCCGTGCGAGCGCGAGCACGTGCTGGTAGGACCGCGGCGAGATGCCCAGGATGAGCAGCTCCGCGAGATCTGCCCGCCCGACCTCACCCGGGTCGCGCGTGGCCCGTCCGAGCCGGACGATGTAGTCGAGCAGCCGGTCATTGACGAACACGGTGTCGCGGATGTACGCCCGCAGGCGCGTGACGTCAGCCGGCCACACCCGATGCGTGACCGCCCGCTCCGTGAAGCGGGCGTGCAGCATCTCGATCTCGTGCGGCGCGCTCGGGTACCCGACGCGCAGCATCATCGAGAACCGATCGAGCTGCGCTTCGGGCAGCGCGTACACACCTTCCTGCTCCACCGGGTTCTGCGTCGCCAGCACCCAGAAGGGATCCTCGAGCGGAAACGTCGTGTCCGACAAGGTGACCTGGCGCTCCTGCATCGCCTCGAGCAGGGCGCTCTGGGTCTTCGGCGTGGCGCGGTTGATCTCGTCGGCCAGCAGGATGTTGGTGAAGATCGGTCCCTGCTCGATGCGGAACACGGCAGCCTTCGCATCGTAGATGCGGGTGCCGAGGATGTCGGCCGGCATCATGTCCGGCGTGAGCTGAATGCGCTGGAACCGGGCTGAAATCGCCTGGGCCAGCGTCGTGGCGGTGAGCGTTTTCGCGACGCCCGGAACACCTTCGAGCAGGACGTGACCGCAGCCTGCGCGCGCCCCCGTTCGCGCGGTCGCGAATGGGATCGCCGCGAAGAGCGCGGTCAAGAGGCGGCGGATCAGCACCTCCTGCCCGACGATGACCTCACTGACCTCTGCTTCCAGGCCGGCGATCAGCCCGAGCGCGTGTTCGGTCGTCCATTCCCCGGAGGCAGTCGCAGTCTCGTGCATCATCGTCACAGGAGCAGCCATAGGCCGGCAGCGGCGAGCGCCGCAAGGGCGAGCCCGGCAGGATAGAGATCGCGGTATTCGGTGAACGTGTGGTAACCGAGGATCCTTCGCTCGCCGGAAACGATCTCGGTGATGGCGCGCTGAAGCTCCGCGCCGGTGGTCGATCGGAGGTAGCGGCCGCCGGTCGCCGCCGCAATTCCGCGGAGCGTGGTCTCCGAGAACCGGGTCTGTATCTGTCGCCCGGCGTCGTCGCGCAGGTAGGTCTCGCGCCCTTCGGCCGTCCGCAGCGGAATGGGCACCGGGTCGTCAGCGCCGACGCCGATGCAGTTCACGCGGAAGCCGGCGGCACGGGCCATCTCCAGCGCGCGTTTCAGCTCGGATCCGTAGTCCTCTCCGTCGGAGACGATCAGAAACAGCTTCCGTGTCGGCTGGGTGTCCTTGTTCGCGACGTCCATTGCGCTCTTGAGCGCGGCGCCGATGTTGGTGCCGAAGAGCGGCGTCGGGTCGTCGTCGATCCAGTCGAAGTAGAAGAGCACGCTGTCGACGTCGCGCGTCAGGTAGGAGAGGACGACCGCCGCGTCGGCAAACCCCACCAGCGCGATGCGATCGATGCCCTCCGGCTTCTGCCGGACGAAGTTGCGGATCTCGAGCGTCGCGCGCGAGAACCGGGAGGGCGCGATGTCGTGCGCGTTCATCGAGACCGAGCGATCCAGGAGCACGACGAGATCCTGCCGCTCGTATTCCGGTAACTGCCGCGTGAGGAGCGCCTGCGGGCGCACGAGCGCGAAGACGAGCGCCGAGCCGGCCAGAACCGCGAGCGCGAGCACTCCGAGATTACGCGCGGTCGACGATCGACGGGAAAGACGGGCGAACCGCGGAGCGATCGCGGCGCGCCGCCGGAAGGCATGGCGCGCATGGCGGTGAATCGCCCAGAACGCCACGAACAGCGGTACGACGAGCCCCCAATGCGCCAGGTCCGGACGAAGGAATCTCATCGATCACCTGCGGCGGCGCTCACCCCACGCGTCGTGCAGGCTTGGAGCCGAGCTTGGGCTGCGGGCGCAGCAACTGCATCAACTGGTTCGGCGGGGTCTTGGGCTGCTTGCGGAGCTCGGAGGCGAGCCGGGTCACGAGCTCGAAATCGTATTTCGTGTCCCAGTCGCCGGGCTCGGCTTCGACCGCCCGGCGCAGCTCCTCTTCGGCACGCGTCAGCCATCCGAGCTGAGCCTCGGGCTTTTCCTCCTCGCGGGCCTTGGCGAAAAACGCCAACCCGGACCAGAAGTGCGGGGCGGCGCGCTCCGGCGACCGTTCCGCCTTCTCGATCACATCGTCGTAGCGTTCCAGGCGATACAGCAGCCAGAGCTGGTTGCCGACAACGCGCGTGTAGTCGGCCTCGAGGACCTGACGCACGGCGGGAACCCGATCGAATCGAGCCTCGGCGTCCGCGTATGCGCCGAGGGCTTGATCCCACTGCCCCTCCGAAAGCGAACGGTCGGCCTCGGCGATCGACCTCGTCCAGCGGGCGTAGCCGACGGCGGCGACCCCCGCGAGCAGGAGCACGATGAGAAGCGCCGCGCCGAGGGACTTGATCGCCGTGGGCATCGAAGGCAGCGATTACAACAGAACGGTTCGCGCCCGTCAATGGAAGCGGCTGCCACGAAAGGTCGGACCATTTGTGACCCCTGGGCCTTGACTCCGCCAGCCAAAACGGGCGAGGCTTACTCCCATGCTGACACGTCAATGGCGCCTCGGCGCCCTGGTCCTATCACTGACGGCCGCCACTGTCGGGCTCTCGGCGCGCCAGCTGGCGTCGCGGCCCGCCGAAGACTGGATCGCGAGACTCGAGCGGCCGGACCGCGTCGCGAGCCTCAAGATTGACTACATCATCGCGTCGCTTGGCCTGAAGCCGGGCGCCGTCGTCGCCGACATCGGCGCCGGTCCGGGCGTGCTGAGCCTGCCGCTCGCCGCCGCGGTCGCGCCAGGCGGAAAGGTCTATGCCGAGGACATCGACAAGGTGTTCCTCGACCGGATCAAGCAGAAGGCATCCGACGGCAAAGTGACCAACATCGTGACGGTGCTGGGCGAGTTCGTCGATCCGAAGCTGCCCGCCAGGGACGTCGACGTCGTGCTCTTTCACGACGTCCTGCACCACATCGAGAACCGGGCCGGATATCTGAAGGCCACGGCCGGTTACCTGAAGCCGGGTGGACGAATCGCGGTCGTGGAGCTGCCACCGGACGGCTCGCACAAGGACGAGCCCGCGCTCGTCGTCACCAAGGATCAAGTGAAGCAGTGGATGGCCGATGCAGGCCTCAAGCCGGTTCAGGAATTCACCGGGCTCGAGGGCAAGTGGTTCGTGATCTATTCCAAGTAGTTCCCGAACGATCTGGACCGGGCTGACTGCCCGGTCCTCCCCTCTCACTCCTTCAGTACATGTGTGGCCGCTGCTGCTGGCGTTCCTGATCCAGCTTCTGAAGCTGCTGCCGCGCAGCGTTGGCCTGCTCCGTCCCCGGATAGAGTTTGACGATGCGCTGGAACTCAGTGCGCGCGCGCTGGTAGAACCGCTCCATCCGCGCCGCATCGTGCGCGTCCCGGTGGAGATGGTAGAGATCCCGGTAATCGATAGCCAGATAGAGCCGCATCTCCGGGTTGCCCTTGAACGAAGGATGTTTTTCCAGGAACCGCTGCTTTGCAGCTGCTGCTGACTCGAGTGTTTGCGGGTCCGTGCTCGTGGATTGATAGAACTGATAGGACAGGAGCTGGAACTCGGCGGTGGCGGCGTGCTGACCGCGAGGGGCTTCGGCCAGGTACTGCCTGAACGCCGAGCCGTCGTAGAAGAAGCTCTTCTTCTGCTTGTTGTACTGGATCAGAATCCCCAGCTCCTTCGTCCGGCTGAGAGCCAGGTCCAGCAACTGCCGCTCCTGCATCCCGTGCGCCTCGACCTCGCGGTTCATGAGGTTCGCAAGGCCGTCGGCCTCGACGCCGACCTCGAAGAGCGCAGTCGTGCGCTCGGGCTTTGGCGCTGACTGCGCCTGCTGCGTCAGGCGTGTCATCCGCTTCAGGATGTCGTTCAGTCCCGCGGCCGACATGATGGTGTCCGAACGGCGCTCGGCGCTCGGCGCACGGCGCTTGGTGTTCGAGATTCGGGGCTCGGCGCTCGGCGCCCGGGACTCGAGCGTCTCACCGAGCATCACGCAGAGGCAGGCAACGCCAACCAGTGCCGTCCGTTTCACGGAATGCGCTGGTAGAACCATATGAGACCCACGGCAGCAATCGCGCTCGACGCGAGCCGGACGACGGGGGCGCGATACGGCGTGTGCGTCAGCCACCGAATCACCGGATACATCAGGCTGACGATCGTAATCTGCCCGATCTCGACGCCCGCGTTGAAGGCGAACAGGCTGATCGCGATCGACGATCGAACGAGGTGCATGTCGCGCAGCACGGCGGCGAATCCGAAGCCGTGAATGAGCCCGAAGACGAACGTGATCTTCCAGCGGTACTTCGGGTCGCGCACGAACAGGTTCTCGAACCCGATGTAGGCGATGCTCAGCGCAATCCCGGCTTCGATCATCCAGGGAATCGGGGTGACGATCCCCAGCGTTGCGAGGGCCAGCGTCGTGCTGTGCGCCACGGTGAACGAGGTCACGATCCCAACGAGGCTTCTGAGGGTCGTGCCAATCAGCAGCAGCCCGAACAGAAACAGGATGTGATCGTAGCCGGTGAAGATGTGCTCGATGCCGAGGCGCACGAACGACCACGCCGTGCCCCAGGTCGGGGTCGCGGCGAGACGCCCCTCGTAACCGTGGGCCCCCTCGAACACGAACGTCTCGCTCCGTCCGGCAAGGGCAATCTCTCCGAGCGTCTTGTGCGCCGGATAGAGCTCGGTCAGGAAGTCGGTCGCGATCGCGATCCTGTCGATGTCGGCAGGCGACGTGAACGCTGCTCGAGTCTCGAGATAGAGAGCGCCGGCGGGATCGCGCCACGTAGCGGTGCGCGCGACCCCGGGCGTCAACGTCGAGCCGTCAGCCGCAACATGCAGGTGCTTCGCCAGGTAGTCCTGTATCCGGTCGCGCGACGCCACGATCTCCGCGTCCGAGACCGTGCCGTCGAGATCGCGATCGAGGCGCAGGAGCAGATCGACGTCGTCGAGCGGCAGGCGAACGACGGCCTCGACGGTGCGGGGGTCGACCGCAAAGCGCGCGTAACTGACGCTCAGAGGGTGGGCGGAAAGGACGTGGGGCAGCGCGAGCAGGGCCGCGACCGCTGCGACGGGAACGTAGCGCGTGCGTCTGCGATCCGCGGCGTCCATGGCGCCCTGGAGCGCCGGCCTACCTGGTGTCGGCCGGCTTCTCTTCGTATTGTCCGCGCGGGACGATGGCGAGGTAGCGCAGGGGCTCGGCGTTGGTGCTGAAGTGCTGATGCCAGTGCGGTCCGCCGGGAACGCCGCAGAGTGTGCCGACGGCGTACGGCGCCTTGTGCGCGGTGCCAGCCTTGACCGACGCCTCGTATGCCTGGAGGTCCGTCGCCTCGGACCAGATGTCGTACCCGGCGCCCTTCAGGATGATGAAGATCGGCTGGTTGCCGTGCTTGTGCGCGAAGGCCTGCGTCCCGGTCAGCTCGCTGATGTGCACGTTGGGGTGCGTGCGGTGACCGACGGTCGCCTGCATGTTGAAGAACGCCGTGCGATTGCCGCGCGCTTCCCGCATCGCCACCGGATGCTCGCGCAGGTCGTCGACGTAGTGACCAGGGTAGGTCGTGGTCGACAGCGTACGCGCGCGCTCTTCGGGTCCCTCTGCGGGATTCTGGCGGCCGCTCCGGAGCGACTCCTCGACGTAGGGATAGAGGTTGATCGCATAGCCCGTCACCACGAGCATGCGCACCGGCTGCGCCGGATCCAGATTCGTGTGCTGCATCTGGTGATCGACCGGAATGGCGAAGAGCGAGTTCTTCTTCCACGTGTACTTGTTCGATGGAAGACCGCCGACCATTCCTTTGTATTCGGTCTGACCCCGGCCGCTGAGGACGTAGAAGAGCGCTTCGCCTTCGAAGCCGTACCCGTGCCAGACCGTCTTCTTGCCCGGAGGAATCTCGACGATCTGCGTGAGCTGTCCGGCGCCACCCACTCTGAGGATCTTCGCCTTGTCGCCGATCTGGGGGCGATCGACGAGCGGGATGGTATTAAGGTCCCAACAGTAACCCTCTTCGGTGTTGGCCTTCACGAACGGCTGCCACCACTCGGCGACCTGAACGGTTGTCTGCTTCTCGACCGTGAGCGCGTAGTCGACGGTCGAATTGAACTTGGCCAGCCGCTGTGCGTGGCCGATCCCCGCCGCCATGCACGCCGCCAGAACGCCGAAGAAAAATCGTTTCATGATGCTCTCTGAGGCGGCTTGACGCCGCACCGTCAAAGGTCTTACCTTTGGGGGACGGATCGTAGCCCTCGCGTCCGGCAGTGTCAAGCACCGACCCCGGGTGTGCGATGCTGTCTATGATGCTCACACGGCGCGGCTTCCTGACTTCGTGCTTCGGTTCCCTGGCGGTCGGCACGATCGATCGCCGAGTCCTGCACGCCTTCCCGCAGAGCACTCCTCAGCCGTCGATCCCGCCCGTCTCGTACAGCTGCCCGATGCACGCGGAAGTCGTCGACAACGAGCCTGGCAAGTGCCCGATCTGCAGCATGGAGCTCAAGCCGGTCCGGCTCGCGCTGGTGTGGAGCTGCCAGGTGCACACCGAGGTCGCGCAGCTGGAGCCGGGCAAATGCCGGCAGTGCGGCCGCGATCTCGTCCGCGTCACCAAGGCGCTGACGTTCACCTGCCCAGTCCACAAAAAGGTCGACGTGCTCGACCCGGGGAAGTGCCCAATCTGCAAACGGACTCTGGTGGTCAAGTACAGCATCCGTCCGCACGGCGACCACAATCCGAAGCACGGCGGCTACTTCTTCATGGTCTCGAACAACTGGCACATCGAAGTCACGCACCCGTCGGCCTCGGTGTTCCGCCTCTACGTCTACAACGAGTACTCGAAGCCCTTTGCGCCGCCGGGACTGGCGGCGCGCATCATCGAGGTTCCTGACGCCTCGGGCAAGAAGAAGACCGACGTATCGATCCCCTTCACACGCCCCCCCCGAGTACCCTACATGGAGGCCAAGGTGCCCGGCCTGGCGGTACCGGCCAATATTGCGGCCAAGGTCAGGTTCGAGGCCGGGGACAAGGAGTATCGGTTCGACTTCATGTTTGGCGAGTTTTCCAAGGAACCGGTCATCCGCCCGGCCAAATAGCCTGCCCGCTCCGGCCCGCCTTTAGACTTGACTCCTCATAGCAACCCATTGCAGTGTACCTGCGCCCGCGAAAGGTCCAACCATTGGGTCGGCGCGGGGGGGCCGGCGGCCAATCGGCAGCCGCTAACCTCGAGGAGAGAGGACGATCTCGAGGAGGAGGACAAAGATGCGTCTCATTCAGCGTCTCTCCGTTCTCACTGCTCTTGTCTGCCTGCTTCCGGCGATAGCCATCGCCCAGGACACCACAGGCAGCATCTCCGGAACCGTCACCGACGAGCAGAAAGCCGTGCTCCCGGGTGTCACGATTCTGGTGAAGCAGGTTGAGACCGGAGCGGAACGGAGTCAGGTGTCGGACGAGCACGGTCGGTACCGCGTACTGAACCTGTCGCCCGGCCCGTACCAGGTAACCGCGCAGTTGCAGGGGTTCCGGCCAGTGGTGCGCGATGAGCTCACCGTCGCCATCGGCAAGGATCTGCTCGTCGACGTCGAGATGAAAGTCGGCGGCATCGAGGAACAGGTCACCGTCGCTGGCGAAACCAGCAACGTGTCGATCGGTTCGACCACCGCCGGCGGCGTCGTAACCACCCGCCAGATTTCCGAGCTCCCGCTGAACGGCCGGAGCTTCATGCAGCTCGCCACGCTGCAGCCCGGCGTCATCACCAGCCGAGCGACTGCCAAGGACTTCACCGGCGGCTTCGGTTCCACGCAGCTGGCGATCGGCGGCGCGCGCCCCGAGCAGACCGGTTACCTGATGGACGGCACCAACATCGCCGATATCTCGGACAAAGCGCCCTCGAGCTTGTCGGGCGTCCTGCTCGGCGTGGACACGGTTCAGGAATTCAGCGTGCAGACGCACGGCTACAGCGCGGAGTTCGGCCGCGCGGCCGGCGGCGTCATGAGCACGGTGACGAAGTCGGGCACCAATCAGCTCCGCGGATCCGTCTTCGAGTTCCACCGCGATGACGCGCTCGATTCCCGGAACTTCTTCGCGAGCGGCGACCTGCCGCCGTTCCAGCGCGATCAGTTCGGCGGTACGTTCGGCGGACCGATCGTCACGAACAAACTGTTCTACTTCGGATCGTACGAGCAGCTCCGGGAACGTAACGCTGTGACCCAGCGTGCCACCCTGCCCAACGCCCTCGCGCACCAGGGCATCGTTCCCTCCGGCGGCCAGCTGGTCAACGTCGGCGTCAACCCGACGACGCGGCCGTATCTCGACCTGCTGTTCCCGATTCCGGATGGCCAGGACTTCGGCAATGGCACGGCCGAACTGCTGCACTCGCATCAGGATCCGACCGACGAGAAGTTCGGTGTCGTGAAGTTCGACTACAACCTCGGGAAGGCCGACACGTTGCTCGTGCGGTGGTCGCGCGACGATTCGAAGACGGTGCTTTCGCAGTCGCACCCGCTGTTCTTCGAGCACACCACGACCAACACGCGGTACTTCACGGCGCAGAACCAGCATCTGTTCAGCTCGAACTTCCTGAACGTGCTCCGGTTCGCAGCCAACAAGACGGCGCGTACGGACGACCTGCTTCCCACGATCGACATCCCGCAGTCGCTGTACTTCTCGACGGATCCGCACTTCGGCGCGATCGACATCACCGGCGTCTCGACCGCCGGCTCGATCGCCACGACGCCCGTCGACTACACGCAGGACGTCTACCAGATCTCCGATACGCTGACCTGGAACAAGGGCTCGCACGTTGTCAAGACGGGCTTCGACCTCCAGAACTACCAGTTCGACGGGTTCTCCTTCTCGCGCTACGGCGGGACGTTCCGTTTCACGAACGTGCGGCAGTTCCTGACACTTCAGGGCAGCGGCACCGCGCAGGCCGACCGGTTCACCGGCAACCTGCCCGGCACCGATACGTTCCGTGAGATGCGGCAGTGGTACAACGCGTTCTTCGTTCAAGACGACTGGCGCGCGTCGAATCACCTGAGCCTGCAGTACGGACTCCGCTACGACTTCGTGACCGATCCGAAGGAGTTGAGCGGGAAAGTCGCTGGACTGCTGGATCTGAACGACCTGAACACAAGGCCGGATGGCATCACGCCGGGAACGCCGATGTTCAAGAACCCCTCGAAGAAGAGCTTCGCGCCGCGCCTCGGCGTCGCCTGGAACCCCAGAGGCGACACGAAGATGACGGTCAAGGCCGGGTACGGTCTCTTCTATCAGCCGCTGACCACCTCCTTCTATCGCGGCACGACGTTCCGCATCTACCCGTACTTCGCGGGCGTGGACATCCGGAATCCACCGGTGTTCGGGCCGGGCATGATTCCGGTGCTCGAGGCCGGGGTCAATCCCGCCACGGTGCAGAAGCGGTCCGAGTTCATCTTCTACGACGAGAAGCAGCCATATACAGAACAGTGGCATGTGCACTTCGACCGCGATCTCGGCCACAACATGGTCGCGGAAGTCGGCTACATCGGATCGAAGGGGCATAACCTGCCCTTCTATGGCGACCCGAACAACGTGCCGTCCGAGACCGGCGCGGACGGCGTCAAGCGGCTGGTGCCGGGAGCGACGCTGCGCTACCCGAGCTGGGGCCGCATCCGCACGCGCATCAACGAAGCACGCTCGCTCTACAACGGAGCGACGGTCAGCTTGAACAAGCGGTATTCGAGCGGCTGGCAGGGTCAGATCTCGTACACCTACGGCAACTCGAATGACACCTGGTCCGGCGGTCAGATCGGCGGCTCCGACTTCGACAACGGCGCCGGCAGCGCGACCGACTGGTGGGATCCTGAGTACGAATACGGCCCATCCAGCTTCGACATCCGCCACACCCTCGTGGTCAATGCCGTCTACGTGCTGCCTTTCGGTCAAGGGGCGACTGGCTTCAAGGGGGCACTGCTCCAGGGATGGCAGATCGGCGGCGTCGCGCAGTTCTCGAGCGGGCTGCCGTTCACGCCGTTCGAATCGTACGATCAGGTTGGCGACAGGCAGAGCGACACGGGTCTGCAGAAGCCGAACGTCAACGGTGAAGTGAACTACCCGCACACCACCGATCAGTGGTTCGATCCGTCGATCTACAGCTTGCCGGCGCCGGGCGTCTTCGGCAACGCGACGCGGAACTCGCTCCGTGGACCGGGCCTGAAGGTTGCCGACCTGTCGATCTTCAAGAACCAGCGGTTCGGCCGGTTGAACGCGCAGTTCCGCCTCGAAGCGTTCAACGCGTTCAACTGGGTCAACCTGGGTCTGCCGGGTTCGACCATTTTTGACGCCGGCGGTGTGCGTAATCCGCAGGCGGGACGGATCACGAGGACGTCAACACCGGCCCGGCAGATACAGCTCGGCTTCAAGCTGACGTTCTGAGACTCGGAACGGTACGATGCGCCGCATCCCGCTCGGTCGAGCGGGATGCGGCGGCCGTTCTCTCCGCTCGCTGCCCGGCGCGGTACGCAACGGAGGCGTTGCCGGGGTCCACAGTGCTCCCGGCGGAAACTCACACGACGTCGGGCAGAGGAGGTCGCGATTGACGCTCCTTCCCGGCGTCCGGGAGAATGCACCCATGTTGGAAAGATCCGGCCCAGTGGGCCGCACGTCAGAAATCATCGTCAGGCGCATCAAGAAACAAATCTCGAACGGCAGGCTGGTCGAGGGGCACAAGCTCCCCGCCGAGCGGGAGATGGCGCGGCAGTTCAAAACCAGCCGGGTCTCGGTGAGGGAGGCGTATCGATCGCTCGAGGAGCAGGGGCTGCTCCACATTCGACGCGGGGCCGAAGGCGGCGCATTCATTCAAAAGTTCGATCACGAACCGGTCCGTCGTTCGCTCTCACTCGTCCTCGGCCTGGGCAAGACCTCGCACAAGGAGCTGACCGAAGCGCGCATGCTGATCGAGCCGCCCATCGCCAGGCTCGCGGCGCTCCGCGCGCGACCGGAGGACATCGCCAAGCTCGAACGGGTGCTGATTCAGGAAGAGGAAGAGGTGAAGCGTGCCGCCGCGGATTCGGGCGGAACGGCCGGTCAGTTCCATCGCGCCATCGCCGACTGCGCGCACAATCTGCCGCTGGTCGTGCTCATGAACGCGCTGGCCGATCTGACAGCGAAATCGGTCTCGACGCTGGACGCCAAAGTCCGGGCCCGGCATCGCCGCAAGAACTGCGAATATCACCGGCAGCTCTTCGACGCCATCCGCAAACACGAGGACCAGGCCGCCTACACGCTGATGGTCAAACACGTCGGCGATATTCAGGGTCGCGTGGGGCGGACGATGCGAAAGCTCGAGGGCCGCAACCACCTGTGCGGTCCTGATGTGAGCCCCGCACCTGCACGGGCACGGGTGGCCGCGAACGGGCGCAGACGGTAGGCACCTCGGGCGCGGTTCTAGGGTTCGAAGGGTTCTAGGGTTCTAGAACCCCTAGAACCTTGTCACTGCCCCGCCGTCGATCCACTCTTCGGCTTACTGAAGAACTGCGGGACGATCCAGGCCACGTATCCGTTCAGCTCACCAGACACCCCGTAGACTTCGCCGCGCTTGGCATCGAACGCCACCCCCGCGAAGCCGGCGGCTCCCACTGACGGTCCCCTGATGATGAACCGCGGCGGCACGTTACCGTCGTCCTCCGCGCGCCAGGCGGCGATGAAGCCGGCGGTCCCGAAGAGATCGCGCGGCGCATCTTCGTCGCGATCGTCGAGCGCTCGCAGCTTCTTGAGCGAAGCCTCGTTGGTGTAGAGGTCCGCGGCTTTCTGCGGTGTCGGCGCCATCGGGCGGGAGTCCTGCACGGCGAGGTACACCATGCCCCGCTCCGTATCCACTTTCAGCTGACGGAACCGCCCCAGCGCGCCCGTCATCGGTCCGCCGATTTTTCTGATCGGCGCGACGTCGCCGTTGGCCATTCGATCGAACGTGAGGATGCCCGAGAAGCCATCGGTCGACCGCGTCGAGGCGTAGATCAGGTTCCGCACTGGATCGATGGCGATGCCGATGATGTCGCGGAAGAGCGTCTTCGACCCGCCGATCTTGCGCAGCGGCTCGACGTCGCCGTTCGCCGTACGGGAGTAGATGAGGATCGCGCGCGAGCTCGAGTCCGCCGCGACGATCTCGTTGTGCACGGGATCGACCTCGACCGTCTGCGGCCGGATCATCCCGGTCTTGCTGCCCTGAATTACGCGCAGCGGAGGCTCGTCGCCCTTCGCG
The DNA here is from genome assembly GCA_036258055.1 of Vicinamibacterales bacterium. Lineage (GTDB taxonomy): Bacteria > Acidobacteriota > Vicinamibacteria > Vicinamibacterales > 2-12-FULL-66-21 > DATAEK01. The sequence goes on along the minus strand of DATAEK010000067.1, from coordinate 50,114 downwards.
CCGCCGCGGAACACGAGCACCGCCCCCGATAGCGCGACCGGCACGACGATCTCGTCGTGCAGCTCGTCGTAGGCGAGGCCGTGCATGGTCCGGCTCAGATTCGTGTTCTGACCTTCGATGATGCGATCCGGCGTGACGTTTCCGTTTGCCAGCCTGGCAAATCCCGAGATCCTCGGGACGCTTACTCAATTCGGGACCAGCAGCTGATCGCGCTTGCTGTCGTAGGCTGCCGCGGACGCATTCGTGAAACCGCTCGTCGGCGTGCCGGCCGGAGCATTCCGGATGATCCGTTTCGGCGCCACGTTGCCGCTGGCGGTGCGATCGAACACCACGGCCGTGTGCTCGCCGTAGTTCGCCACCCACATCTCATCGTTCTTCCGATCGATCCCAACCGCCACCGGACCGACGATGCTTGTCTTGCTGCCGCCGATGACGCGCAGGGGCGCGGCGTCGCCGGACGCATTCTTCGCAAACACCAGAATCTGATCGGTGCCGTAGTTGGCGACCGCCAGCTCCTTCGCCTCGTCGTCCACGGTGATGCCCATCGGCCAGGCCAGCCGTGTCTGCGGACCCTGAAGGGTCCGGATCGGCGGGACGTTACCGTTCGACGACGCCCGGTAGACGCGAATCGAGGGCTTCTCGAACCGGCCTGGAATGTACTCGCCAGGCAGAAGCGGCGGACCGTCAGCGGAGTAGGTTCGCATCTCGGTCCAGTTGCCGTGATTGGCGGCGAACACCTCGTCGCTGGCCGCGTCCAGGAACACGCCGTGCGGATCCGCGAGCTGCGTTTCGGTGCCGCGGATCGTACGAATCGGACGATCCGTGTGCGACGCCGTGCGCTTGAAGATCGAGATGCCCTGATATTGCTGGCTGGTGACCGCGAGCTCGTCGTTCACCAGGTCGAGCGACAAGCCCCAGGACTGGTGCGGAACCGTGAGCCTGCGGATCGGCGCGACGTCGCCGTGTGCGTCGTACGGGTGGACGACGAGCCCGCCGCCATCGTTGTTGACGGTGTAGATCTCCCGCCGGATCGGATCGAGCGCCACCCCGGCGATGAAGCCGAGCCCGACCTTCCCGCCGACGACATGCCGACGCGGTTCGGTCGTCGCCGTGGCCTGCCCTCCGGACGTGAGGTCGTACGACAGCAGGGATCCGCGGTTCTCGTCGCTGAACACGACGATCCCGTTCTGCGGATCGATGCCCATCCCGTTGAAGATGGCGTTGGGGTCGTAGACCATGCGCGCGGGCCGCACGTCACCGCCGGGCACTTCCCTGCCCGGCCAGCCGGCGGGCATCACGCCTGGCGGCGTGTCCGGCTGCGGCGCCGCCGCAGAACCGCCACGACGGCCTTGAACCGGCGCCGATTGATTCTGATACCGGGCGTCCGCCGAGGGCATCAGGCAGATTTCCGACGGCTCGGTAGACTTGAGCAGCTGCACCGCGGTCTTCGCTGCAATCGTTTCCTGCCTGAGGCCCGGCAGGAACAGGACCAGCAGCCCGATCAGCGCTGCGACGAAGCCTTTGATCACCGCGTTCCCCCTTCCGACCGACTAGCGACCCGATGGACTGGTTGTGGTCGACGCGAAGACCTCCGGGACGTTGAAGGTCATCACGGCGTTCAATTCCTTGTCGGACGCGATCACCGCCTGATTCTTCGGATCGAGCGCCAGGCCGCGCCCCGCCCTCAGGACTCCGCTCGGACCGCCGATCGTGAAACGCGGCGGCACCTTCCCGTCGTCGTCGATATGCCAGACGCCGATGTACCGCGTCTGCATCGACAGGACGTGTCCCGTGGGCGAGTGGATGGCGAGGTTGCCCATCCCGCGAAGTCCCGAGATCACCCGCAGCGGCTTGACATTGCCGTTGGCCAGCCGCGGGAAGATTCGCAGATCCGATCCCTCCCCGCGCCCCACGCCGTCGTCATCCCACGCCTGCGTGGCGGCGACAATCAGGTTGCGGTCCGGATCGATCGCGACCGCGCGCGTCGCGCCGATACCCGTGTCAGGACCGGTGATCACGCGGATGGGTGCAACGTCGCCGTTGGCAGTACGCGGATACACGAGGATCTTCACCCCTTCAGGGACGTAGATCTCGTCGTGCACCGCGTCGATCGCGAGCCGGTCGGGCGCGATGAGCTGTGTCTTCGATCCGTTGAGCACCCGAACGGGTGGCTCTTCCCCGCCCGCCGATCCGCGGAATACGAGGATGCCCTGGCCGAACTGCTGCGTGACGTAGATCTCGTCGTGGATTTCGTCGTACGCGATCGCGTGCATCGTACGACCGAGGAGTGTCTTCTGCCCTTCAATCGCCCTGAGCCGTTCCGCCTGTCCGTCCGCCGTCCTGGCGAACACCGCAATCTGCGGATGCGCGACTCAATTCGGAACGAGGAGCGTCTCGCGTTTGGAGTCGTAGCCAACCGCGCCGGGATTGCCGATCATCAGCGACGGCGTGCCCTCGGGTGCGTTGCGGATGATGCGTTTGGGCGCCGCGTCGCCTGATGCGGAGATGTCGTAGACCGTGGCCGAATGGCCGCCGAAGTTCGCGACCCAGAGCTCGCGGTTCTTCGTGTCGGCGAAGACGCTGGTCGGGTTCGCCAGCCTGGTTTTCTGCCCCTTCAATCGCCGGACGGGTTTCGCGTTCCCGCTGGCCGATGCATCGAAGACGAGGATCTCGTGCGCGGCGTCGTTGGCCACGAACAGCTCGCGCGCGACCGGGTCGAAGGCCAGCCCGGTCGGCCAGTTCAAGCCGGTGTCCGGCCCCTGAATCTTTCGCAGTGGCGCGGCATCGCCGGCTGCAGACCGCGCGTAGACCGTAATCGAGGGGGGATTGATCGTGCCCGATCCGGGCACCGCGAACTGACGGCCGAGCGGCCAGTTCGTCTTTCCGTCGTTATTCCCCGCCTGGTTCACTCCGGTCTTCGGCTTGTCGGTGAGGGCAACGTCGTGCGTGTAGCCGTAGTTGGCGACGAAGATGACGTCGTCTTTGGGATCCAGTGCGATGCCGTGCGGATCCTGCAGCCCCGTCCTGACACCCTGCAGGAATCGGACGGGCGACTCTTCCTCCGTGGCGTCCTTGCGATAGACGACGATCGCGCTGTCGTGCTGTTCGGTCATGAACAGCTCGCCGTGCAACTCATCTACGAGGGCGCCGAACGTGCCGTGCGGCGTCTCGACCTGACGGATGGGTGCGACGTCACCTGACGCGCCTTGCTTGAAAACCACCAGCGTGTCGCGCGTGTCGTTGTTCGCCGCGTAGATCTCGCCGGTCTTCTGGTCGACGTAGACGCCGGATTGAAATTCGATGTTCGTCTTCTCGCCGACGATGACCCGCTTGGGCTTGCTCGCGGGGACACCGGCTGGGGTGTTCTCCGTCCGGTCGTACACGAGGACCTGGAACAGATTCTCGTCGGTGAAGACCGCTTCGTCGCGCGTCATGTCGACCGCGACCGCAGCGAACGACGGATACGCATCGCGGATCTTGCGGACGGGCTGGATGAACGACTTGCCCTGAGAGGTGACGACGGTCTGCTCGACTCGACGCTGCGCCCGGATGTCGTCGGCGGTCATCACGCAGACGTCCATGGGCTCCGACTTCACGAGCTCGCCAACCGTGGCCGCCATGGGATGGCGGTGGTGGCCGGCGGTCACCGACACCAAGAGGACGAGTGGAAGGCAGGCGAGATGTCTTCGCACGGTGGGATCTTAGCGCACCGGGGGTGGCGAGGCTAGGTCTGACCATTGAATGGTCCCGAGCGCCGAGCCCCGGCCGCTACGCCAACTTCGAGCGGTAATGCTCCCAGACCTTCTGGAAGAGGCTGGCAGTCCAGAGCCGCTGGCGGCAGATCTGCCGCTCTGCGTCGCTGAAGACGTACGGTGACCCGATCTGCATCGCCATGTACTGGCGGTACGCGTTTTCCTCGATGTAGGCGGCGAGCACGAAAGCCTCGACGACGTTCGCACCCACGATCGCGGCGCCGTGCGATTTGAGGAGCACGGCGTGACCCTGTCCGAGGGTCGCTACCAGGCGCTCCCCCATTTGGCGCGAGTTCACCGACATCGGCGAGTCCATGACCGGCACGTCGCCGAGCAGCGCACCTTGCCCAAACACCGGCTGGTAGGGAGCGCCCACCATGGTCAGGAAGGTCGACCATCGGGGGTGCGTGTGCATCACGGCGTGGACGTCTGGGCGTGCCCGATAGATCTCGGCGTGCAGTGGGAACTCGAGCGGAGGCTGTGCGCTTCCCTCGATCAAAACGCCGTCGAGGTCCACGGCGACGATGTCCCGCTCGGTGAGGGAGCCGCGCACGGACGCACCCGAGTTGATGTAGAAGGAACCGGCATCCCGCCTGGCGCTGCCGTGCCCGCTGTGGTCCATCATGTCCGCACGCGTCAGCATGCGGATCGCGTCCACCAGCTGCGGCACGACCTCCTGCGAGCGTGGAGTGGCTCCGGTCACGAGAGGAACTCTGCGCGGCGCCCTAGGTCAGCGGAATGCCGATCGAAGCATCCCGTCGTCTTTGCCCATGGCCCATGGCCCATCCGTGTCCCGCGGCCCATGTCCCATCCCATTTGCCATGTGCCATTTACCATTTGCCATGGGCCATGTGCCATTTGCCATGTGCCATTTGCCATTTGCCATCCGGCCGCGAAGCGGCCGGCTACCCCCAGGGCATCACGGACACGTGGATCGCATCTTCCGCGCCCTGACCGCCGACCGATTTGATCGCGTAGTCGACTTCCGCCAGACCGAAGCGGTGGGTCATGATCAGATCGATCGGGAAGCGATGCGTGGCGAGCTGGTGGAGGCCCATCTCCACCGCGCGATACGAATGGCCGCGCGCGCTTTTGAGCGTCATGCCCTTGCGCGTCATCCGGCCGATCGGGAACGAGGGGAACTCCTGGTTGCCTTCACCCTGCACGACCATCGTGCCGCCGCGGCGCTTGGTCGCCTCGATGCCGAGGATCACCGGCGCGGTGCCGCCACCGGCCGTGCAGTCGACGACCACGTCCACGCCGCGGCCGTCCGTGATCTCGTGGATCCGCGCGAGCGGATCCTCGCTCTGCACGTCGATGACGTCGTCTGCGCCCAGGAGCTTCGCCACCTCGAGCCGCCGCGCATCGCGCGAGGTCCCGGTGACGATGATGCGATCGGCGCCGGCGTGCTTGGCGGCCATGACGCAGCAGAGCCCCTGCTGCCCCGGGCCCTGGACGAGAACCGTCGAGCCGTACCCGACTCCGGCGTCGATGAGCGTCCACTGAATGCCGTTCGACATCGGCGTCGCGAGACCGGCCTGCTCGGGCGAGAGACCCTTGGGTACCTGGTGGAGGACCGCGTTGAGCGGGAGGTATAAGTACTGACTGAATCCACCCCAGAGTGACGGCGGGATCTCGATCGAGGTATAGCCGTACCGGATCGCCTTGGGATCGTAGAACCACTCGGTCGCGGCACAATGGCGATATTCGCCCATGTGATCCCACTCACAGTGGCCGCACGGGACGTAATGTTCGAGGAACATCAGGTCCCCTTCCTTGACCCCTTTGTGAGCGGCGAAGACGCGGCCGACCTTGGCGAGATAGCCCACGTTTTCGTGACCCATGATGAGCGGGGCGCCACGGAGCGGAAGGCGGTACTGGCTGACGTCGGTCCCGCAGACGCCTGCGACCGCCACTTTCAGCAACGCCGCGTCGGACGGGATGTCCGGCAGATCCATCTCGCGCAACTCGGTGCTCGATGGCCCCACTTTCATCGCGGTCAACACTTTTTTCGACAACCCGTCACCTCCACGGCAGGACTCGTCTTGAACGGTCATCTCCTCGGGAGCAAAAGCCCGACTTTAGAGGGGTTCCTTGCAGCCTGTCAAACCTTGACCGGAGGGCTTCGCCCCGCCGGACCCCCCATCGGCGTCGCTCGCGGGGACCCCTACGCCCCGCTCCGCTCCGCCGGGCGCGCCACTGGCGCGCCTCGAGATCCAAGCGGCTTCGCCGGCAGGCCCCCCCATCGCGTTAGACGGCGTTGGGCTGCTTCTGCCGGCGCTCGAGGATCGCCCGCAGGCGAGGATAGACCTTGACAACATTCTCCTCCTGAATCTTCCTGCGATCGTCATCCGTCAGCCACGTGACGGCGTCGAGGCACGGCTTGTTGTCGTCGAAGAACCGCCCGGTTTGCGGATCGATCGTCGTGACGCCGCCGAGCATCTCCGAAGCAAACAGAACGTTGTCCGGGCCGACGATCTTCAGGAGCAGCTCCATGGCGTCCTGGTTGTAGACCGTCGTATCGAAGTACAGCCGCTTGATGAACGCCTCGAACGGTTCCCACTTGTTCATGAGGCAGAGCGCGCGATAGCGAGCCGCCTGATACGGGACGTTCCCGCCGCCGTGGGAAATGATCAGACGGAGCTTCGGGAAATCCTGGAACACGCGTGACTCGAGCAGCTGCATGAACGCCGTGCTGTCGACGTTCAGGTAGTGCGAGCCCGTCGTGTGAAATGCCGGATTGCACGTGGCCGACGCGTGGACCATCGCCGGCACGTCCAGCGCGACGAGCGCTTCGTACATCGGATACCACCACTCGTCGCCAAGCGGCGGATCGTTCCAGTAGCCACCCGAGGGATCCGGATTCAGGTTGCACCCGATGAACCCCATCTCGAGCACGCACCGGCGGAGCTCCTCGACCGACTCCTTCGGGCTGACGCCGGGCGATTGCGGCAACGCGCAGACAGGTGCGAACCGATCGGGAAAGAGCGTGCAGACGCGGTGGATTAGATCGTTGCTGACCTCGGTCCAATGCCGGCTGACCAGCGCGTTCCCGAAGTGATGACCCATGGCCGATGCCATCGGCGAAAACAGCATGAGATCGATCCCGCGTTCGTCGAGCAGCCTGATCTGGCCTTTCTCGAGCGACGTCCGGATCTCGTCGTCGCTGACGTTGAGGGCCGTCTTCTTCGGCCGCCCCATGTTCGAGATCTGCAGCGCGCGAAACACGCGCACACCCGGCGGAACCGTGGTGTAGTGGCCGTGCGCATCGATGATCATGCGAGCTGCTCTTTTCACCGGGGGGCGTCGCCCCGCCGGACCCCCCATCGCCGTCGCTCGCGGGGCCCCTTCGCCCCGCTCCGCTCCGGCGTGCGCGCCTTGCGGCGCGCCCATTATCCCGCTCCGAGAAACAATCGCTCCGGGTCCAACCCCGTCAACTCCGGGCCCGCGGGCACGCGGTTATACAGTACGCGTGCTATGTTCAGCAACGCTGCGCGGTCGCGGAACGAACGGCCGCGCGCCTCGGCGGACGTTCCCGCGCACGCGGCGACGCCAGGCGCGGTCATCGCTCCCCCGCCAGCCAGAATGAAGGAGCCATGTGTCGAAGCTGCGACTGACGCTCGCGTGCTGGAACTACGATCGCACTCGCGCACTGCTCGAACAGCGCATCCAGCCTGACGGCATCGAGCTCACATACTTGAGTTTGCCGGTGGAAGAGACATTCTTCCGCATGCTGCGCCATCGGGAGTTCGACGCCGCCGAGATGTCTCTGTCGTCGTACGTCGTCTCGCTCTTCAAGCCGGATCGGCCGTTCATTGCGATTCCCGTGTTCCCATCGCGCTGCTTTCGGCACTCGTGCATCTACGTCAACAGCAGGAGCGGGATCCGCGAACCGAAGGACCTCATCGGCCGCAAGATCGGCACGCCGGAGTATCAGATGACCGCGCCGGTCTGGATTCGCGGCATCCTCGCCGAATGGCACGGCGTGCCCGTCACCAGTCCCATCTACTTCACGGGCGGTGAGGAACAGCCCGGACGATCCGAGAAGCTCGCGCTCGACCTCCCGCCCGACATTCGGGTGCGGCCGATCGGCGCCGATCAGACCCTCTCGGCGATGCTGGCGAGCGGCGAGATCGACGCGCTCTACACGGCCCGCGCTCCGTCGTCGTTCACGCGCGGAAACGGCAGCGTCCGGCGGCTCTTCGACGACTACCCCACCGTCGAGCGCGAGTACTTCCGCAGGACCGGGATTTTCCCGATCATGCACACGGTCGTGATCCGGCGCGAGCTGTACGAGCGGCATCGCTGGATAGCGCAATCGATCGCAAAAGCCTTCTTCGCGGCGCGCGACGAAGCCTATGCCGATCTGCGTCAGACGGCGGCGCTCAAGGCGATGCTGCCCTGGCTCATCGCCCATCTCGACGAGGTCAGCCGCGAGATGGGGGACGATTTCTGGCCGTACGGGCTCGATCGCAATCGCGAGACACTTTCGACCTTCCTTCGGTATGCCCACGAACAGGGGCTGGCGAAGGACCGGCTGCGGCCGGAGGACCTGTTCGCTCCCGAGACGCTGGAAGCCTTTCGTATCTGACGGCGCAACCGCTCGGCGGCGGACGCCCTTAGACCTCGATGAACACGGCGCCATTGTCGACCACCGCCTTGTACGTCTTCACCGGGACGATGCAGGGCGGGGTCACGACCTCCCCGGTGCGGATGTTGAACACGCCCTGGTGGAAGTTGCACTCGATGTTGTCGCCATCGATGCAGCCCTCGGAGAGCGATCCGGGGCCGTGGGTACAGGCATCGTCAGTGACGTAGAAGGTGCCGTCGAGGTTGAACACCGCAACTGTGAGGCCGGCCGTTTCCACCTTCACAACCTCGCCGATCGCGACATCGGCGGCCTTGCACAGCTCGATGCGGGATGGCTCCTGCATGCTGACAACTCCCGATTGACGCTGGGGCGAAGCGGATGGTAGCGTCATGAACGCTTCAAGTATACGAGATTTGCGGGCATAGGTCAGACCATTGCGAACCGGAGTTGGGCGATGCTGAAGAAAGAACAGAACGACCTGCTGACGCAAACCGGCCCCGGGACGCCGATGGGCCGTCTGTTCCGCGCGGGCTGGCTCCCCGCCCTCCTCGCCGAGGAGCTGGCGGCCAACGACTGCCCGCCCGTCCGCGTGAAATTGCTCTCCGAGCGGCTGATCGCCTTCCGCGACACCAACGGCCGGTACGGCCTGATCGACGAGTTCTGCGCCCACCGCGGCGTGTCCCTGTGGTTCGGGCGGAACGAGGAGTGTGGCCTCCGCTGCCCGTATCACGGGTGGAAGTACGACGTGACCGGCCAGTGCATGGACGTCCCGTCCGAACCCGAGGAATCCGGCTTCCGGAAGAAGATCCAGCTGAAATCCTATCCCCTTGTCGAGCGCGGCGACGTGCTCTGGACCTACATGGGTCCGCCCGAGAAACAGCCCCCGGTGCCGGAGTGGGAATTCATCATGGTGCCTTCGGCACAGACCTTCAGCAGCAAGCGGCTGCAGGAGAGCAACTGGCTCCAGGCCATGGAAGGCGGCATCGATTCGAGCCACGTCTCATGGCTGCATCGGGGCGATCTCAATTCTGATCCCCTCTTCAAGGGCGCGCGCGGCAACCAGTACAACCTCAACGATTCGCGCCCCGTCTTCGAAGTCGTCGAGAGCCCTGGCGGGCTGTACATCGGCGCGCGGCGAAACGCCGAGGCCGGTCACTACTACTGGCGGATCACGCAGTGGGTCATGCCCTCCTTCACGATGATCGCGCCGCGCGGCAACCATGCGGTTCACGGCCACTTCTGGATTCCCATCGACGACGAGAACACGTGGACCTGGAGCTTCGACTATCACCCGCTCCGCCGGCTGACCGACGCGGAAGTCGCGGCGATGCGTGATGGCAAGGGGATTCACGTGAAGTACGTTCCCGGTAGCTTTCGGCCGCTGGCGAATCGCGACAACGACTACCTGATCGATCGCGAGGCTCAGAAGGCCGGGCGGACGTTCAGCGGCGTCGAGGGTATCGCGATGCAGGACGCATCGCTCCAGGAGAGCATGGGCCCGGTCGTCGATCGAACGAAGGAGAACCTCGTCTCGACCGACAACGGGATCATCATGGCGCGACACCGGCTGCTGCGTGCCGTCAAAGCGCTGGTGGACAAGGACGTGACGCCGCCGGGCGTCGAGCTCGCCCATCAGCGCGTGCGTTCGGCGGCGATCGTGCTCCCGCCCGATCAGCCCTTCACCGAAGGTGCGCGTGACGCGATGATCGTGCGGTCCGACGTGGCCCACGCGTCTGTCTGACGGTCCCGACGATGCTGAGCGAATCCGCGCGCATGAGCTCGGCTGCGGAAGCGCGCTTCCGCCTTCAGGCTCCCAACTCGAAGCCGCGCGCAATCAAAGTCATTGCCCTTGATGCGGCGAGCGAGCCCGTACTCCGGCGCCTCGCGGGCGCGACGTGGGAGCACGCGGCGTTTTTCCGCGTGTCCGGCGAGAACGGCGGCAGCATCGCGAGCGCATCAGGATCCGCGGGCGGGACGCTCACGGACCTGTCCGGGCAGTCCGCGAGCATTCAGGGAGAGGTGAACAACGCCGATCTCGTCATCATGCTCGCGTCGCCGGGCGGAAAGGCGGAGGCGGCAGCTTTCGTCGGCCAGGCGTGCAGCCAGCGCCGCGTGATGACCACCACGCTCATCGTCGGGAACAACGCCGCCTCCGACGACGACCTGTCGCGAACGCTGGTGCAGGTGCGCCCGTGGTCGCTGATGCTCGTCATCGCACGCACCGACGATTACATCTCGGACATGCTGTCCGCGCTCAGGGCCTGACGAGAGATCCAGGAACCTGAAAGGTTTGTGACCCCGCCCCCCCACATCGTCGTCATCGGCGGCGGACCGGCCGGGACCTACGCCGCCATGGCCGCCAAGAAACAGCGTCCGGACGCCACGGTGACGCTGCTCAGCGAAGAGCACTGCGAGCCCTACGAAAAGCCGCCGCTCTCCAAGGCCGTCCTCGTTGGCAAGGCACACCCGCTGGATGCGCAGATTGCGGGGCCTGACGGCGTCGGCCGTCACGAAGTCGTGCTCGAATGCCACGCACACTGCGAAGCCATCGACCGCGGGACACACAGCATCGTGCTGCGAGGAGGCCGGCGTCTGGCCTACGACGCGCTGGTGCTGGCCACTGGCGCTGAAGCCCGCGAGCTTCCGCACCTTCCGATCGGGTCTCCTGGCGTGCATTACCTTCGCACGGAAGCCGACGCTCATCGCTTGAAGGCGGAGCTCGTCGCCGGACGGCATCTCGTGATCGTCGGTGGCGGTCTGATCGGGCTCGAAGTCGCGGCGTCTGCGAGCGAGCTCGGCGTTCGCACGACCGTGCTCGAAGTCGAGACGCGTGTGCTCGCGCGGGTGTGTGACGAGGAGACCGGGGCGATGGTCCACGCGGCGCACGAGCGGCACGGCGTGGATATTCGTCTCGGTACGAAGCTTCAGAGCGCTGCCGAGCAACCTGACGGACGCCTCAAAGTGGTGACCGACTCCGCCGAGACGATCGTCGCGGATCTCGTGGTCGTGGGCGTTGGATCGCGTCCCAACGATCGCCTCGCCACCGCCGCCGGTCTTGCGGTCAACGATGGCGTCGTGGTCGACGACCAGTGTCGGACATCGGACCCGGCGATTTTTGCCGCCGGTGACGTCGTACGTTTCCCCGGACCGCACGGCCTCGTGCGGCTGGAGAACTGGCGTCACGCACTCGATCAGGGTGGAGTGGCCGGCCGCAACGCGGCAGGCGCATCCGACGTCTACGCCGCCATTCCGTCGTTCTGGTCCGAACAGTACGATCTCTACATTCAGGGTGTCGGCTGGCCTGTGGCCGGGACGACCAGAGTCCGGCGGCCGCTCCCCGGCAACGCCGCGCTGCAGTTCGACGTCAGCGGGGATCATCTGGTCTACGCGATGGGCATCAACGTGCAGCGCGATCTCTCGATGGCGCGGCGCCTCATCGAGCGCCGGATACCCGTAGACCCTGCGGCGCTCGCGGATCCGTCCAAACCGCTCGCGGCGATGCTGAAGAGGTGACGGCCTTTTTAGCTTGTCGTGGGGCCCCACCCCCGCGGCCTGCCAGCGCTCGCTACGCTCGCGCCGCTGGTTACTAGCAACTCGGCGCTTGGACTGGCACCAGTCTATGCGAGCCGCGAACGCCGAACGCCGAACGCCGAACGCCGAACGCCGAGAATCGGACCCACGCCACATGGTCCTTGGTCCGACCATTATCAAACTGGACCGAGCGCGTCGCTGGCCTGCGCTCTCGCACCCGTGACAATGCTACGATACCCATCGGTCGAGTCTTCCATCCGTGACTGAGTTTCTCTCACTCCATGACGCCGTCGCCCGGTTCGTTTCTCCGGGCGATTCCGTCGCGCTCGAGGGATTCACGCACCTCATCCCGTTTGCCGCCGGACACGAAATCATCCGTCAGCGGTTGACGGACCTGACGCTCATCCGGATGACCCCCGATCTCATTTACGACCAGATGATCGGGTGCGGCTGCGCGAACCGTCTCGTGTTTTCATGGGGTGGGAATCCGGGCGTGGGATCGCTCCATCGTCTGCGCGACGCGGTCGAGAACGGCTGGCCGCGTCCGCTCGAGATCGAAGAACACAGTCATTCAGCGATGGCACAGGCCTACGCCGCCGGCGCGGCCCGCCTGCCATGCGCGATTTTCCGCGGCTATCTCGGATCGGCGCTCCGGGATGTCAATCCGCGGATCAAGTCGGTCACGTGTCCATTCACCGGAGAAACCCTGGCCGCAGTTCCGGCGCTTCGACCGGACGTCGCCATCGTTCACGCGCAGAAGGCCGATCACCGTGGCAATGTGCTGGTGCGCGGGATCGTCGGCGTGCAGAAGGAAGCGGTGCTCGCAGCATCGCGCGCATTCGCAACGGTCGAGGAGGTCGTGGACGATCTGGAGACCACCGGGACCAACGCCGTGGTGCTGCCCTCGTGGACCCTGGGCGCGGTCGCCGTCGTGCCTGGAGGCGCGCGGCCGTCCTATGCCCATGGCTACTACAGCCGCGACAACGCGTTCTACGTGGAATGGGACGCGATCGCCCGTGATCGCGAACGATTTCGCACCTGGATCGACGAGCACGTGATGATCGCCACCGACAGCGCGAGGAGCGCAGCCGTCCGATGACCTATACGCCGTCGGAGATGATGACGATTGCCGCGGCTCGCGCGCTCCGCCCGGAGGACGTCTGCTTCGTCGGAATCGGATTGCCATCGGTCGCGTGCAACCTCGCCCGACTCACGCACGCGCCGGCTTTGACGCTCGTCTACGAATCGGGCACGCTCGACACCAAGCCGTCGGTGTTGCCGCTCTCGATAGGCGACGGCGAACTCTGTGAAACGGCGCTGACGACGGTGCCGGTTCCGGAGATGTTTCAGTACTGGCTCCAGGGCGGGCGGATCACGGTTGGCTTTCTCGGCGGGGCACAGGTGGATCGCTTCGGCAACCTCAACAGCACCGTGATCGGCCCGTACGCGCGGCCCAAGGTGCGGCTGCCGGGCAGCGGCGGCGCGACGGAGATCGCGACCGGGTGTCAGCGCATATTCATCGTCATGCCACAGACCGCGCGGACGTTCGTGAACACGCTCGACTTCCTGACGTCGCTCGGACACGGTCCGACGGGACGCGAGCGCAAGGCGCTCGGGTTGAGGACCGAAGGCCCTACGCTCATCGTCACCGATCTCTGCACGATGCGGCCCGACGCAGAGACCAACGAGTTCGAGGTCGCTACTCTCCATCCGGGCGTGGCTCGCGAGCGCGTGGGCGAGCAAACTGGATGGAGCGTCCGTTTCCGCGATCATCTCGAGGAGACCGCTTCGCCCACGACCGGCGAGTTGGAGACGCTCAGAGATCTGCTGCGGCGGACGGAACAGGCGCACAGCCGCGCCACGGCGTAAGGAGGGAGGAGATAGGAGGCAGAATCGTTCTGGAAGTGGGCTGTCGAATCTAGCCGGCGGCGCAAGCGAAGCGAGCGCTGGCAGGTCGCGGGGGTGGGGCCCCGCGACACCATGAGAAATGCAGACAGAATCGTTCTGAAAAACAGGTTGGGCCCCAGCGCCTATTGAGAAAAGAAGCCGATCGTTATGCCACAGACACGACGCCTCGCCGGAAGCCAACCCCCCCTCGACAGTCCGGGCTACCGATCGACGGCACGCCGCGCGCCTTCGCGCCCGGCGATTCGCTTGCCGGAGTCGCTCTCCGATCTCAACGTGCCGGTGTACGGCGGGTGGCCGATCGGCGAGACCGACAACGATCTCACGAAACAGCATCCGGAAGAGCCGCAGGGTCAACGCATCATCGTCGCTGGAAGGGTTGTCGACGAGGACGGCAGGCCCGTTCCCGGCGCATTAATCGAAGTCTGGCAGGCGAACGCCGCCGGCCGATACCGCCACGTGAAGGACAGTCATCCAGCGCCGCTCGATCCGAACTTCACGGGCGCCGGCCGAACGTTGACGGACGCGGAGGGACGGTACGAGTTCACCTCGATCAAGCCGGGTGCGTATCCCTGGCGCAATCATCCGAACGCGTGGCGGCCTGCGCACATCCACTTCTCGGTCTTCGGATCTACGTTCCGGACGCGGCTCGTCACGCAGATGTACTTCCCTGACGATCCGCTGTTCGATTGCGATCCGATCCTGCAGTCCATTCCCGACGAGCGGGCGCGAAAGCGTCTGGTTTCCCGCTGGGATCTCAGCCTGACGCAACCGGAATGGGCGCTCGGGTACGCCTTCGACATCGTCGTCTGCGGGCCCCAGGCCACTCCATTCGAGGGACGCTGATGAGCGATGACGATCTGATCTCCACGCCGTCACAGACCGTCGGCCCCTTCTTCCATTTCGGCTTGACCACGCCATTCGGCCGCAAGCCCGGGACTTCTGCGGCAGACGATCAGATCCGTGTCATCGTCCGCGTCTTCGACGGCGACGGCCTCCCGCTGGACGACGCTATCGTGGAGTTCTGGCAGCGAAATGTGCAGCGGAACCCGGGCTCCGGTACCGAGGAACTCGAGACATCGGAGTGCGGCCGCGTTGCCACGGATGCTGACGGTTCGTGCGAGATCGTGCTCACGCGCCCGCAAGCAACGGACAGCGGCACGGCGAGACGCGCGGCGCACATCAACCTGTGTCTCTTCGCGCGTGGCCTGTTGCGCCAGGTCTACACACGCATATACTTTTCCGGCGATCCTGCGCTTGAATCAGATCCCGTGGTTGCGCTCGTACCGGCCGATCGCCGGGCGACGCTGATGGCGCGGCCAGACGGTGCAGCACCGGATCGATGGAGGTTCGACCTCCACCTGCAGGGCCCACACGAGACGGTGTTCTTCGATCGCTGAGCCCGATGAGCCTGCGGCTGTTCGACTCACTCGCCACAACCGAGCCTCTGGCCGATCTCTTCTCCGATGCGTCGATGCTGTCGGCGATGCTGCGATTCGAGGTCGCGCTTGCGCGCGTCGAGGCTCGGCTCGGAGTGATCCCGACGTCGGCCGCGACGGCGATCGAGCGAGCCGCTGACCCCGCCGCTTTCGATTCCGCGGCCGTCGCGCGTGATGCGCGCATGTCCGGAACGATCACCCAGCCGCTCGTCCAGATGCTGACCGCGCGCGTGCGAGAGTGGGATCCGCTGGCGGCGACCTTCGTCCACTGGGGCGCCACGAGTCAGGACGTCAGCGACACCGCGCTGATCCTGTGCCTCGCGCGCGCGGCCGATATCCTCTCGGCGGATCACACGCGTCTGACCGCCGGGTTGCGGCGGCTGTCCGACGAGCATGCCGGAACGGTGATGCTGGCGCGAACGCTGACGCAGCCGGCGCCGCCCATCACGCTCGGGTTGAAAGCCGCGGGATGGTACGGCGCTGTGTCGCGAACCGGAACGCGCATGGCCGAAACGTTCCACGACGCGTGCGTCTTGCAGTTCGGCGGCGCGTCCGGGACGCTGGCGGCGCTCGGTCCGCAGGGATCAGCGGTTGCGGACGCTCTGGCGCGGGAATTGACCCTGCCGCTGCCCGATGCCCCCTGGCATGCGCATCGCGATCGTCTGGCAGCGCTCATGGCGTCGTGCGGGATCTACGTGGGAGCGCTGGGCAAGATTGCTCGCGACGTGGCGCTGCTCATGCAATTCGAGGTTGGCGAAGCGTCCGAGCCCGGGGGCGGATCGTCGACCATGCCGCACAAGCGCAACCCGGCTGGGTGCGCGGTGGCGCTGGCGGCGGCAACGCGCGTCCCCGGACTGGTCGCATCGTTCCTGTCGGGCATGCCGCAGGAACACGAACGCGGCCTCGGCAACTGGCACGCCGAAGCGACGACCGTCGTGTCGGTCGTGCAGGCAACCGGCTCGGCTCTTTCCGCGATCGCCGAGGTCATCGACACGCTGCGCGTGGACGCGGCGCGAATGCGCGCCAACATCTCCGCCACCAACGGCCTGGTATTTGCCGAGCGCGCCGTTATGCTGCTGGCGCCAAAACTCGGGCGCGAAGCCGCCGGACGGCACATCGAGGACGCAATGAACACGGCCGCGCGAGAGGGTCAGTCGTTTCTGACCGCCCTCGGTGCCATCCCCGATGTCAGCGCGGCATTGTCCGCGACCGAACTGATCTCGCTGGACTCGCCGGAGGCCTATCTCGGATCCGCAGAAGAGTTTCGACAGCGGCTGCTGGGAAGTTGATGCTATCGCCGCCGCTGCGACTGCCGACTATGACTGCCGACTGTCGATTGACTGCCGACTGTGACTGCCGATTGACTGCCGACTGTGACTGCCGACTGACTGCCGACTGTGACTGCCGACTAACGACTCCCGACTAACGACTGTCATGCCTTTACTTCCTCTCGGCTCGACCTCCTGCTTCTACCGTTTGAGCGGGTCCGACGATCGGCCCGTCGTGATCCTCTCCCACTCGCTCGGTCAGGACCACGGGATGTTCGATGCCCAGGCCGACGCCCTGTCGCAGCATTTTCGCGTCCTGCGCTACGACATCCGGGGTCACGGCGCGTCCGGCGTCACGCCTGGCGATTACCGCATCGAGCAACTCGGCGCCGATGTGCTGGCGCTCGCCGACGCCCTCGGGATCGAACGGTTTGCGATCGCCGGCGTGTCGCTCGGCGGCATGATCGGGCTCTGGCTCGCGACGCATGCGCCGGAGCGAATCACCGCGGCCGTGATCGCAAATTCCTCGGCCAAGGCTGAAGCCGAACGGATGGAAACCCGCCGGACGACCGTTCTCGCGAGCGGCATGACGGCGGTCGTCGACGCCGTGATGGGTCGATTCTTCTCCCAGCGCATGCTTGGGGAAGCGCCGCCAGTCGTCGCCGAATCCCGACGGACCCTGCTCGCGACCAACCCCACAGGCTACGCCGGGTGCTGCGCCGCGATCCGCGACATGGACCAGACGGCGGCCCTGACGACGATTCGCTGTCCGGTTCTCGTGATCAGCGGGGACCTCGACATCTCGCTGCCCTGGCAGGACCACAGCGAGATCATCGCGCGCGGCATCCCGGGCGCGCGGGTCGTGCATCTCCCGGCGGGGCACCTCTCCAACCTGGAGATGCCGAGATCCTTCACTGCCGCGCTGCTGCAGTTCCTCATGCCGCCATCCGAACCCGCGGACGCTGCCGGCATGCTGGTACGCCGGTCCGTGCTTGGCGACGCGCACGTCGATCGCGCGATCGCCACGACGACGACATTCACGAAAGACTTTCAGGATTTGATCACGCGCTACGCCTGGGGCACTATCTGGACGCGCCCGCTTCTCGACGTCCGGACCCGTCGCCTTCTGGTGCTCGCGACGACGGCAGCGCTCGGCCGATGGGAGGAGTTCAGGCTGCACGTGCGCACGGGCCTGAACCGCGACCTCGAATGGTGCGATCTGGAAGAAGTCCTGCTGCAGACGGCGATCTACGCCGGCGTTCCCGCGGCGAACTCCGGCTTCCACGCCGCCGCCGACGAGGCCCGGGCACGAGAAACGCCGCCGGCTACGAGAAGCGGCGATTGAACAGCCGCTCGGCGTTCTCCTGATAGAGCTTCCGGCGATTGGTGTCGCTGATCTCGAGCGTGTCGAGGATCTTGATCGTCTCCCGGATGTACATCGATCCGCCTTCGGGGTCGAACGGCGCGTCCGACGCGAACACCACCTGATCGAATCCGAAGAACTTCAGGCCGCACTCCGTGGCCGCCCGGCTGCCGAAGACGGCGGTGTCTGCCCAGAACATCTTGAAGTAGTCGAATGGACGTTTCGGCAATGACTTGCGCAGACCCTCGTAGTCTTCATCCGCAGTCCGCGACCCGAATTGATCGAGTCCCGGACCGATCCGGCCCTCGAAGTACGGAATCATCGCGCCGAGATGATGGGTGACGATCTTGATGTCCGGCAGCCGATCGAACAGGCGTGAGAATACCAGCCGCTGCATCGCGGCGCTCGTCTCGAACGGCCAGCCAAACGTCCACCAGATCTCGTACTTCGATTTCGGCTCGCCCGGATAGTCCGGGAAGCCTGCCCCGCGTGCCGGGTGCAAGAGGATCGGGCAGTGGAGTCGATTCGCCGTCTCGAAGAGCGCGGTGAACCGCCCGTCGTCGAGCGGCAAGCCGTTGACGTTCGAGAACACCTGTACGCCGAGCGCACCGAGCTCGGTCACCGCACGCTCGAGCTCGGTGACGCTGGCCTCCGGCTGATTGAGCGGCAGCGACGCGATGAATCCCGGGAATCGATCGGGGTGCGCGCGGACGACTTCGGCCTGCGAGTCGTTCGCGAGCCGCGCGAGATCGATGGTGATCTGCGGGTCGGGATTGATCGTCTCGATAGGCGGCGCGGAGAGCGAAACGATTTGGCGGTACTGGCCGCCGAACTCGTCGATCATCCGGAACCGCACATCCAGCTCGTGGAGATACGGGATGTGCAGAAAACGCTTGATGGCCCCTTTGTTGACGGCAACCTGCTCCAGGCGCTGGAAAAATGGCTTCGGAAAAATGTGGTTGAAAACGTCGACCTTCAGCATCGGCTCTGCGCTCCGTTATGAGTCCCGTCGAGATCAGTGGCCCGTCGCCACGGCGGCAATCGGCCCGGCATCCGGCGGCGCCGCGTTTCCGCGCCACACCACGTGCAGATCCGGCCGCAGCAGAATCAGATCGCACCCGTAAACCGCTCGAGGCGTCTCGTCTTCGATCGTCTGCACGCTGAACGGTGCGCCGCTCGCGCCCATCGCGCGTTCGAGACCCGACGTGTCGGCGCGGGTCTTCCCCAATCGCAGGAGGGTATAGCCCTCCGGAATCCGATCGTGGAGCGCGGTGCCATCGTCGAGCCACACGTGCGGCAGCCGGGCGCCGCTCCAGGACGTCGGCACGTACTCGCGGAACAGATGCTCGGGGCCGCCCGGCTCTTCCCAGATGACGGGCGATCCGACGTAGCGATAGCCGAGCTCCGCGCCGATCATCTCGTTCGTCTTGCGCTGTTCGACGTCGGCTACACGCGCGAGGTTATCGCGGGTGGCACGGCCTTGCGGCGTGTCCTCCCGAATGTCCGGCCGATACTGCGATCGCCACCGCCGCCGGCCGATGAACGCGTAGCGCGAGGCGCCGACGTTTCGATCGCCGACCTGACGCCGCTCGATCTCGTATGAGTTGAGCAGGTTGGGACCGCCCCATCCTCTGAGCGTGCCCTCGAGCTTCCATGACAGATCGATCGCATCGCCGACGCCGGTGTTCATGCCGAGGCCGCCGGTCGGAATCACGAGATGAGCGGAGTCCCCGGCGAGAAAGACGCGACCGGCACGATAGCGGTCCGCCAGCAGCAGGTTCAGCTTCCACTGCCCGACGTACAGCATCTCGTACCGGACCGGGACGCCGACCGCACGCTCGAACTGCTGCGCCATGTCCTCGGGCCGCTCGACCGCCGCATGGAGGGTCCAGTGCTTCGTCGAGTCCTGCATGATCAGGAACGTGGATTGGCCATCGGCGAGGTGATAGTGACGCCCCCTGCCCGGCCCGCCATTGATTGGAAGCCGATCGAAGAGATCCGGTGCGAGATAGAGCGCCTGATACAGGCGCGCCAGATCACCTTCACCGCGCAGCGGAATGCCGACCTGGCGCCGGACCGTGCTGGCGCCTCCGTCACAGCCGACGATGAACTGCGCCCGGATGTCGCTGACGCGGCCGTCGAGATCCTGCACGCGGGCCGTGGCGTCACCGTCCGACTGCGTCAGGGACAGCAGTTCGTGACCGTAACGCACGGTCACCGACGACAGTCGTTCAGCTTCCGCTTTGAGGAGCGGCTCGATCGTGTACTGCGAAATCAGCTGATAGGGTTCGAGCGGGAGCGAACCGTCGCGGCACGATGCAATCTGAGCCTTCGCTTCCTCGACGGACGGGTACGGAAGACGCAGGAGCGGTGGCTCGTTGAGCGCCAGAGCGATGTAGACATCCATCGGCACGCGGCGATCGAGGCCGGCGGCGCGGATCTTCTCGGCCAACCCCATCCGGCGATAGATCTCCATCGTGCGGGCATTGCACCGTTCCATCTTCGGCAGGAACTCGGGCGCGGCCTTCTTCTCGATGAGCGCGCACCGCACGCCTCGGCGTCCGAGATCGACGGCGAGGGTGAGGCCGACCGGCCCCGCTCCGACGACGAGCACTTCGGTATCCATGCAGTGACGAGTTCACGGAGAGGACGGAGGAACGGCTACACACGGAGGAACGAAGGACGCTCGTCTCCGTTTCTCCGTTTCTCCCTGTATAGCCGTTCCCTCCGTCATCTCCGTTTTACACCGGAACCCGTAGAGCCTATCAGAGCAGCGGACCCGGCGGATCGGGAAAAGGTCCGACCATTGGCTCGAAACCGGTTGACAGCCTGCGGCCTGGTAGATATCGTTCTGGACGGTCCGGCGGCTGTTGTCATGAAAAGGCTCGTCATCTGCGTGCTGCTGAGCGTCATGCCGTTTGCCAGCGTACGCGTGGTGTGCTTCAACCCTGACACAGCGGCGCGTCAAGTCGCGGCGCTGCGCCAGCAGGCGGCTGCCGCGCAGGACGAGTGCGAAAGGGTGTGCTCGCGCGCCGCGCATCGGGTGCAGCCGCCGACGCCACGTCCGACTTGCGCCCTTGTCGCCGATCCGACCTGCGGGTTCCTCGTGGACGCAACCGTCGCCGTCATGCCGGCGGCGATGCCTTCTACGACGACAGCGCTCATCACCTCCGTCGACCCGATTACGCACGACTCCTACGCCGCCCCCTCAATCACCCGTCTCACGCCTCCCCCCAGGGCGTAGCCCAACGCTCCCTCGTTTCGCTCGACACATTCTGGGATCTCGCTGGGATCTCCAGGCGCCAGATCGCGCCCGCAGCAGTGTCGCTCCTGGCGTCCGCTGCGCCATGTGTCGTGCGGTTTCACGTTGGGTCATCCGTTTCGCAGGGGAACTTTTATGAAGACGCTTCGGACGCTCGTGCTTGGAACAGCGGCGATGCTTGCTCTGATCGCAGGCATTCCGCCAGCCGCCGCGGCGCAGACCGCCGCCAACAGCGGACAGATCGTAGGGCAGCTCGTGGATGCCAGTGGCGCCGCCATCGTCGGCGCTGAAGTCACGGTTCACAGCGACGCCACGAATCTGACTCGCAAAGCCACATCCGATGCCGCGGGACGGTACGCGGTGTCGCTTCTCCCGTTGGGCTCGTATCGCGTGACCGCCACGGCGGGCGGCCTGGCACCGGCCACTCAGACAATCTCGGTGACGCTCGGTGTCTCGGTCAGCGCGAACTTCACGCTGGGCGTCGCAGGTGTCTCAGAAGACGTGCAAGTGGGTGGGCGCAACGGCGGGATCGACCGGACCGGCACGCAGGGCAAGGCCGTCCTCACGGATCTGCAGCTTCAGAATCTTCCCGCCAGCGGCCGGCGCGTGCGGTCGCTGTTCTATCTCACCCCGGCCACCCAGGTGGAACCAGAGTGCGGCGGGTTCGCGATCTCGGGTCAGAAGGGGCTCTTCACGAACATCAACGTCGACGGCGGTGACTACACGAACACGCACTGGTGCGGCCACGTCGAGTTCTCGCCGACGTTCAGCATCGAGGCGCTCCAGGAATTTCAGGTGCTGCGAAGCACGTTTTCTGCGGAATTCGGCCGCTCGACTGGAGGCATCATCAACATGACCACCAAGTCGGGCAGCAACGCCCTGCGGGGAACCGGGTTCTATCTCTTCCGCAACGACGCGATGACGGCCGACGACCCGTTCGGCCGGCAGGCCATCGGCGTGGGACAGCAGTTCGGCGGGTCCGTCGGCGGATCGCTGAAAAAGGACCGTACCTTCTTCTTCGTTGCCCCGGAGTTCCAATACAACACCAAGCCGGTCGAGATTCTGTATTCGACGCTCGACACCCAGAACGTTCGCAGTACCGCGGGCGCGCAGGCCCTGCTCGCGGTCGCTCCGGAGGACAGCCTCGACGCGCTGAGCCAGTCGCAGTCGATCGTCACGCGCATCGATCATCGCGTCGGCGAGCGCCACAACCTGATGGGACGCTTCGACTACATCCGCAACCGCGTCACCGACAACGTGGGATCCGTCGTGATGTCACAGGGACTCGGCGCGGATTCGATCACCAATCGCGCGCTTTCCAACCAGGTCCTGCTGACGAACCGAAACGACGTGACCGGGATGCTGCAGCTGTCCTCGGTCCTGTCGAGCCGCTTCCTGAATGAGGCGCGCGTTCAAGTCACGCACGAGTTTCGCCCGTGGAACACCAACAGCTCGGATCCCGAGGTCACCGTGCGCAATGCCGGAGCAACGGTGGCCATCTACGGTGCGCAGGCGACGGGCCTCAGCTACGGCAACATCGGCTACCAGTTCGACGACGTGCGGTACCAGTTCGTCGACAACCTTTCGTTCGTGACCGGAGCACACACCGCGAAGTTCGGCGTGGACTCCAATCTCGTCAACGGTGAAACGACGTTCAACGCGGGCTGGAACGGGATCTACACGTTCAACAGCCTGAGCGACTACCTGGCGCGGCGTCCGTTCGACTATCGTCAGTTTGCCGGCACCGGTGCCCTCGATACGACGATTCAGCAGGTGGCCTTCTATGTCCAGGACGAGTGGCGGCTGCGTCCTGGCCTGACGATCAGCCCCGGCTTCCGTTACGAGATGGCGTTCCTGCCGAACTACCAGGCCGCGACCGTTCCTGGCAACCGGTTTCCGCTGGCGACGTCGATCCCCGACGACAGGGATCTCGTGGCCCCGCGGCTCGGACTCGTGTGGGATCCACGGAACAACGGCAAGACGATTATCCGTGCTGCGAGCGGGATCTTCTACCCATCGCCGTACATGCCGGTCTTCGAGCAGTCGATCCTCTCGAACGGTGGCAATCCCGATCTCAGCAGCCTGGTCATCATCCCCACGACCGGAAACGCGAACGCGGTCAACGACGCGTTCCGTGCGTTCGGGATCGATCTCGCGTCTGCCGATCTGGCGCACCTGCCAGTCTTCACGACCGCGCAGCTGAATCAGCTCCAGGCGCCCGAGAATCGCGTCGGCCAGACGGTCAACTACATCGACCCGAACTTCCGGCTGCCGCGCGCCACGCACGTGCGCGTCTCACTCGAGCACGAGATCGCGAACGGGCTGATCGCGAGCGTCGACTTCACCAACATCAACACCAGCCGCATCGCACGGGTACGCAACATCAACCTGGCGCCGCCGGTGCCCGACGCCACCGGCCGTCCCGTTTACACGGCCGCGCGTCCGTACGGACCGCAATTCGGGGTCGTCCAGGTCACCGAACCGAGCGCGCGGTCGAACTACCACGGGATGACGGCAGGACTCTCGGCCAAGCGCCGGCTGTTCATCCTCGACGCGTACTACACGCTCGGGTACAGCCACAGTCACGACGATACCGAGCGCGGCATCAGCAGCGTGGTGTTCGACGACGCCTACAACCTGAACAACGAGTATTCATGGTCGAACATCGACCAGCGTCATCAGTTCGCCGCCAACGCACTCGTCTTCCTACCGCACCAGATCGAGCTGTCTTCGACCGTGCGCGTCAACTCCGGCCGGCCGTTCAGTGCGCAGGTCGGCACCGACCTGAACAGGGATGGGGTGCTGCGCGACCGGCCGGTCATCGACGGTGTGGTCATCCCACGCAACACGTATCGCAACAAAGGGTTCTCGCAAGTGGATTTGCGTGTGCAGCGCGGGTTCAATCTGCCCGGCAGCGCTCGCGCGATCGTCTCGCTCGAGCTCTTCAACCTGTTCAACGCCGCGAACGTGGAAGTCGGATCCGCGAACATGGTCTACGGGCCGGGCACGGTCCTGCAGAACGGCGTGCTCGTGTCGCAGGCGCCGCCCGCGAACTTCGGCCAGGTGAAGGATGCGAACGGCAACTACCTGCTGAACAGCACCCTCAGGACGGCGCCCTTCCAGGCGCAGTTCGGCCTCAGGCTCCAGTTCTGATGGGGCAATCGTCTTGGTTCTAGAACCTTAGAACCCGAGAACCTTGGAGCCTATGTTTCGCTGCCTCGCCCTCGCCCTCGCCGTTCTGAGTCTGACCGATGTCAGAGCCGCGCACGGCGAGATCCGCTGGGAGACGAACCTCGTCCGCGCGACGTCCACGGCACTCGAAACGAACCGGGCGATGCTGGTCGAGTTCTGGGCGACGTGGTGCGAGGTGTGCGCGGCGATGGATGCGACCGTGTACTCCGACGGCCGCGTCGCCAGCGCCATGAGCACGGTGATTCCGGTGCGCGTGGACATCGACCGCGAGCCGGGGATCTCGCGAAAGTACGAGATTTCCGGTACTCCGACCCTCATGCTGATGGACGCGTACGGCAACGAGCTGTTCCGCTTCACCGGTTCCCTGTCGGTCGATCGCGTCGTCCAACTCCTCGCCGAACTGCCGAAGGAGATCAGCCGGATCAACAACCTCGCGGCAGTCCTCGCGAAAAACAAGGATCGCTTCGACGCGTTGGAGGCGCTCGGTCGTGAGCTGAGGCGCGAGGGCTTCTACGTGGCGAGCAACCGCTACTTCACACGCGCGCTCCGCGCGCGGGAAGCGGTCCGAGGGACGGACGGGCGGGCGGAGATTCTGGTCGAGATGGGAGGCAATCATCTCGACCTGAAGGCTTTCGACGAAGCCGCGCGTACGTTCGATCAGGCCGTGCGCGAACACCCGGGCGGGCGTCTGGAGGCAGATGCGATGCTCGGATCCGCGAAGGCGCTGCTGGCGCAGGGGAAGGCCGAGCAGGCGCGCCGCACGCTCCAGTCACTGACGACGCGTCACAGGGGAACGCCCGCGGCTGCTGAAGCCGAGCGCCTGCTCGCGAGATGACCTGGCGGATGAGTCGAGTTTGGCGGTGAGCGATCCGTCAGACCTTGGCCAGCGGCCCCTCCATCGGCCGGCTGTCGTATGGACGCCCGGCGCGATGGCACCAGCCTTCCCAGGCCCGCTCGAACGTGAACGAGCTGCGGGTGCGCATGATGGCTGCGACCTCTCCTTCGCTGAGGAACATCGGCTGCCCGAGCGCGCTCGCTTTCATCTGCAGATCCGCGTTCAACTGCAGGTAGATCGAGTTGAACACGACCTCGCGCAGCGACCCGCCGGCAACGACGGCACCGTGACCGCGCATGAGGGCGACGGGCCGATTGCCGAGTGCGATCGCGAGGTCGCGCGCCATCTCCATGCTCGTGACGAGGAGATTCGTATCGCCGAACCGGGTGCGCGAATCCCAGGTCGGAATCGCGGTCCCAATCCCGGCGCACATGTGCATCAATGGCGTGAGCCGCACCGGTGTCACGCTGAAAGGAATCACCGCCGGGCTGTGGTGGTGGACAACGGCGCGGACATCGGGGCGCGCCTCGTACATCGCGCCGTGGATGAAGCGTTCCGCATACGGTTTGCGACCGGCAGCGTCGACGGGAGTGCCGTCCGCCGCGAATTCCATCAGGTCCTCCACGTCGATGCACTCCGGTGCCCGGGCGCGGGACAGGATGTAATGGTCCGAACGCTCGGGGTGACGGATGCTGGCGTGCCCGAAGGAATCGACGACCCCCTCCCGGGCGAGGATGCGGTTCGCCGTCACAAGTTCCTCGAGCGCCTGCGCCAAGACGGTCATGCGTTGCTCCTCTCCAACAGGATCAGGAGATCAGGAGTAGTTCCTCCTGATCTTCTGGTCTGCTGTGACGAATCCACGTGAGCTGCCCGGAAATCGGTTACACGGCGCAAGATCCGGCCCGTTTCCCGGGTTTCCCGGCTCATCCAAAGACCGCTGGAACCCTATCGACCATTCTGCTTTAGAATACGCGGGCGGGCCTTGGTCTGACCATTGAAACAGTCGAATCGGCGGTTTCCAGAGGGAGCGTCGGCGTGAACGAGAACCCACGGGACGTGGCGCAGTCGAGTGGCGGAGGACGGCAGTGGTACGGACTGGTCGTACTGGCCGTCGCGTGTCTGCCGAGTCTGGCCGGCTGCAACAACACCGCCGAAGGCAAGAAGGCGTCGGACAGCGATGAGGGGCTTCCGGTCAACGTGACGCAGGTGGAGCGCATCGAGCTGCGCCGCGCGGTCGATGTGGTGGGCACGCTCGCCGCGCGCGACCAGACTGTCGTCAGCGCCGAGGTGGATGGACGAGTCGCGCGGCTGGCCGCGGACATGGGTGACAAAGTTGCCGCCGGTGCGGCGCTCGTGTTCCTCGACGCCGAGCGGCTGCGCTATCGCGCCGACGAGCAGAAGGCGTCACTGGAGCAGACGCGGGCCCGGCTCGGAGCCCATGGCGAAGAGCTGCCGCCCCCAGGACAGACCCCCGATGTCCTGAGCGCCGCCGCACAGCATGCCGAAGCCGAGCAGCAGTTGGCGCGCGCGCGCCGGTTGGCGGCGAAGAATCTCGTCTCCGCCGAGGAGCTCGAGAAGGCGGAGACCCAACTGAAAACTGCGCGCGCGGCGCACGAAGCGGCGATCGCCGCCGAGCGGCAGATGCGTGCAGAACTGAACGCCCGCGAAGCCTCCCTTCGCGGGGCGACCCGCGATCTGCAGGACGCCGTGATCCGCGCGCCGTTCGAGGGGGTGATCGCCGAGCGCATGGTGTCCGAGGGACAGTTCGTTCGCGTGCAGTCACCGGTCATGCGCCTCGTACGACTCCACCCGCTGCGCCTCACCGCGGAGATTCCTGAAAAGTTCGGCCCGGGCATCAAGGTCGACCAGCCGCTGTCGCTCCGTACGGACGCCTACCCTGACACACCAGTCGAGGGCCGGATCACGCGGATCAGCCCCGACGTGAACCTCAAATCGCGCGCGTTTGCCATCGAAGCCGAAGTTCCCAACCGTGATGGTGCGCTCAAGCCGGGCACGTTCGCGCGGGTCCACATTGCGACCAACCGTGTCGATAACGCCATCGTCATCCCGGTGAGCGCGGTGCAGACACGATACGGCACCAGCCTGGTGTTCGTCGTCCGCAACAACGCGCTGGCCAGCGCCGAGGTCAAGCTCGGCGATCGGCTCGGGCCAAAGGTCGAGATCCTCGACGGACTCGAACCCGGGCTGACGATCGTGTCCGAAGGCGTCGAAGGGCTGAACACCGGCATGCGCGTCGCGCCGCGCCAGGGGTCCCTACACGAAGCCGCGGGGAAGAAGGAAGGGGCGCACAAGTGAGCCTTGCTGAATTCTGCGTCCGGCGCCCGGCGTTCACGACCGTCCTGATTTTGTCGCTCGTCGTCACGGGCATTTTCTCGTTTCGCGACCTCAACGTCGATCTGCTGCCGAAGGCGGACCCCGCGACCGTCACCGTCAACGTGCGACTGCCGGGCGCGAGCCCCGACGAGATGAGCTCGTCGGTCGCGGAACCGCTCGAGCAGGCGCTCAGCGGCGTCGCCGGCGTGGACGAGATCGAATCGAGATTGGGCGTGGGTCTCGCCCGCATCACCGTGAAGTTCGTGTTGGAGCGCGACATCAACGAGGCCGCGCAGGACATCCGCGAGAAGGTGGCGGGCGCCATCGGCAGCCTGCCGCCGCAGGTCCTGCCGCCGATCATCGCGAAGGTCGATCCCGACGCGCAGCCGATTTTCACGATCGCGGTTGCTGGACCGTATTCGCTTCGGGCCATCACCGAGGTCGCCGACAAGCAGATCCGCCGCGCGCTCGAGGCCGTGGACGGCGTTGGCGAGGTGTCGATCGCCGGCGGCCGCGCCCGTGAAGTGCACGTGGAGCTCGATCTTCAGAAGCTGACCGCACACGGTCTCGCCGTCGGACAAGTCCGCGATGCCATCCTCTCCGACAACGTCGAAGTGCCAGGCGGGCGCCTCGACCAGGGCGACGCCGAGGTCATGCTGCGCACGCCCGGACGCTTCGATCGGATCGACGAATTCGGCCAGGTGGTCGTCGCGACACAGAACGGCACCCCAATCCGCGTGAACGACGTCGCGGATGTGCAGGACACGGAAGAAGATGCACGAACATCGGCGTTCCTTGCGGGTGAGCGCGCCGTCGTCATCGACGTCCGGCGACAGTCGGGCCAGAACACGATCGCCGTCATCCGAGGCATCAAGGAAGGGCTGAAGGAGCTCCAACCGCGGCTCCCCGCCGGCCTCAAGGTGACTCAGCTGCGCGACGACTCGAGGTTCATCTACGCGTCGATCGCGTCACTGCAGGAGCACCTCATCCTCGGCAGCCTTCTCGCCAGCCTGATCGTCCTGCTCTTCATCCGCAACATCCCGGCCATGATCATCAGCGCGCTCGCGATTCCGGCATCGCTCATCGCGACCTTCACGCTGATGCGCGCGCTCGATCTCACGCTGAACACGATGACGCTCCTCGGCCTGACCCTGGCCGTCGGCATTGTCATCGACGACGCGATCGTCGTGCTGGAGAATATCTTCAGAAAGATTGACGAGGAAGGCCTGACACCGACGCGCGCGGCCATCGAGGGCACGAGCGAAGTGTTGCTGGCCGTCGCCGCGACGTCGTTGTCGCTCGTCGTCATTTTCCTACCGGTCGCCTTCATGACCGGGTATGCGCAGCGATTCATCTACCCGTTCGGGATCACGATGGCGTTCGCCATCATGGTCTCGTTCCTGGTCAGCGTCACGCTCACGCCCATGCTCGGCGCGCGGATGCTGGGCGGGACCTCCGGGCACCGGGCGCGTGACGAGCGCTTCTACCGGTGGATCGACAACGCCTATACGCGCAGCGTCCGCTGGTCCCTCGCGCATCGCGGCGTCATCGTCGCAATAGCGGTGCTCGTGTTCGCATCAACGTTCCCGATCGCGCGGGTGGTCGGACGGTCGTTCCTCCCCAACGAGGATCAGGGCGAATTCGAGATGACCGTGGACGCGCCCGAGGGGACGTCCCTGGCGGGTATGGAGAAGATCGTCGTGGCCATGGCGTCGAAACTCGAGACCGTCGAGGGTATCGCCCACGTCGTGCCGACGATCTTCGAGCGCGTCAATCATTCGCATCTGCTCATCGGACTGAAGCCGCTCGAAGAGCGGTCCAAGAGTCAGGAACAGATCGCGATGGCCGCACGTGAGGCGATGTCCGCATTCGCCGCCTACCGGCCGACGGTGCTGTTCAAGACACCGATCGGCGGCGGCGAGAACAACGCCTGGCCGATCCTGGCATTTTTCTATGGACCCGACCTGCAGAAGCTGAGCACGATTGCGCTGCGGCTCAACGACCGGCTTCAGTCGCTGCCGCCGTTCATCGACACGAAAGCGCGGGTGAATCTCGGCAACCCCGAGCTCCGTGTGGCGGTCGATCGTCAGCGCGCGGCCGACCTCGGTGTGCGCGTTTCAGACCTTGCCGGTGCGCTCCGGCTGATGGTCAGCGGCGAAGACGAGATCACCAGCTTCCGCGAGGATGGCGAGCGCTACCCGGTGAAGATTCGCGTTCGTGAGAATCAGCGGAACGACGTCGAAGCCATCGGCGGCCTGATGGTCGCGTCGTCTGGCGGCAATCTGGTGCGGATTGACAACCTGGCGCGGCTCGAACGTGGCGTTGGACCGACGTCGATCACCCGCCTGGATCGTGAGTTCGCGGTCGGCGTCTCGTCCGATATCCGCCCGGGTTACGCGCTCGACAACGTCATTCCCATCGTCCGCGACGAGATCAAGAAGCTGAAGCTGCCGCCGGGGTACCGCGTGAAGTTCGCCGGACAATCCAAGGTGCTCGACGAGACGGCGGCCAACATGATCATCGCGATCAGCCTGGCCAGTATCTTCGTCTACCTCGTGCTCGTCGCGCAGTTCGAAAGCTTCACCCAGCCGATCATCATCATGACGGCGCTGCCGCTCTCGGTACCGTTTGCGCTCCTCACGTTGGCCCTCACCCATCGCGCCCTGAACCTGTGGAGCACTCTCGGCGTCCTGCTCCTCCTTGGCATCGTCAAGAAGAACTCGATCCTGCAGGTGGACTACACCAACGTCCTGCGCAGCCGCGGCGTGCCGCTGCAGGAAGCGCTGGTTGAGGCGTCGCGCACGAGGCTTCGGCCGATTCTCATGACGACGGCTGCGATTGTGGTGGGCTTGATTCCGACCGCCATCGGCGGCGGCGCCGGCGCCCGCCAGCGCAGCGACATCGCGATCACGATCATCGGCGGCCAGACGCTCTGCCTGTTCCTGACGCTGCTGCTGGTTCCGGTCGCGTACTCGCTGACCGAGGAAGCGCGCGAGCGGTTGCAGGCGTCGCGGATCAGAGCGAAGTTGGCACGGATACTCGGAAAGGTCATCGGACGGCCGGCGGCGGAAGCGTAGCGAACGCCACCCGTTAGGTCCGGCCCACTAGGCCGCCCGTGGAAGCCCCGCGGACAGACGGTAGGCCGCCCGCAGGGCGGACAGGCCAAAGACCGCCGCGCGAAGCGCGTGAAGCGAGCGGGGGTGGGGCCCGGCGGTCGGACAAGGAGGCCGCCCGTCGAAGACGGGCGGACAGGCCAAAGGCCGTCGCGCGAAGCGCGTAAGCGAGCGGGGGTGGGGCCCCGCGAGCACTAAGAAATGCCATCTAACTCGACATGACCAAGCCCGCCCTGAAGACCGCCCTCGTTACCTACGGCCACACGCAACCGCTCAAGGACGGGACGGTCAAGCCGCGCACGTTCGAGTTCGACTTCGAGGACGTGCCGGTCATCATCAAAGCCTTCCGCCGGATGGTACGCGGGCTCGAGTTCGATATCTCTGAGATGGCGATGACGACCTATCTCTGCGCCAAGGCGCACGGGAAGGCGTTCACCGCGCTGCCGGTGTTCCCGATGCGCGCGTTCCATCATGGCGCGATTCTCGTGAACACGAACGCGGGTATTCGCAGTCCGAAGGATCTGGAAGGCAAGAGGGTCGGGGTCAATCGCGGCTACACGGTCACGACGGGACTCTGGGCCCGGAGTGTCCTCCAGCACGAGCACGGCGTCGATCTCGGAAAGATCACGTGGGTGCTGTCGGGCGACGAACACGTGGCTGAGTACCGGCCGCCGTCGAACGTGGTCTCGATCGAAGCCGGCCAGACACTCGAGGATCAGCTCGCCTCCGGCCAGGTCGTCGCGGCCATCGGGCTCAAGGAACAAGTGCCCAATTCCGCGCCGCTGATTCCAAATGCTGTCGAAGCGGGCTTCGAGATGCTGACGCGCACTGGGATCTTCCCGATCAACCACACGGTCGTCGTGAAGAACGAGCTCCTGTCATCGAGGCCCGACCTCGCGCCGGACATCTTCAACGCGTTCGCCGAGGCCAAGCGCATCTACGTCGGGCGGCTGAAGGACGGGTCGGCCGGAGCCCCGGCTGACAAGACCTTCAAGCGGGTGATGGAGATCACGGGCGACCCGCTCCCGTACGGCATCGAACCCAACCGCACGGCGCTCGAAGCGATCGTGCGGCACAGCGTCGAGCAGGGAATTCTCACGAAGCCGTTCACGATCGAGGAGCTGTTCCCTTCGAATACGCGCGGCCTCAGCGCATGAGGTCCGGTTGGAGCCGGACGCCAGTGGTAAACCAACTCGCTGTCCGCTATCCGCGATCAGCTGGACGACGGATCGACTAGCGCTGGCTGGCCGCGGTCAGGAACTCCAGCAGGCGCGGCGGGGTGTTCTGCTCACTCTGCTGATCGACCGGCACGTCCCAATACTGCGCCTTGGGCAGGCATTCGTGGAGGTACCGCGCGGCGGAGGTCGCGTGCGAGGCATCGCAGCCGGGCACGACGAGCGCGGGGATATCGAGGCGCAGCAGATCCTCCGGCTCTGCTCCGGGTGCCGTATCACGGTCGAAGAGCGTGCGCGCCGTGGCGGCGACCAGCAACTGATATCGATCGGCGTCCTGCCTGGCGTACGCATCCGCGAACAGCGCATCGCGCCGGAGGACGGGCGCCCACAGTCCGCCTCTCGGGTCCTGGCTGAATGACTTCGCGCCATCGATGGCGAGGGACACGACGTCGGCCAGCCCGCGCTGTTTGACGAACGCGAGATGTTCGGCGAAACGCAGGTGCGAATTGATCCGGTACTTCGCGCCGCCGACCGGCCAGAACAACAGCAGGCTCCGCGTCAGTTCCGGCTGCGCGACGCCGAGCGCGATCGCCGGACAGCAGCCCATGCAGCCGCCCATGATGTGCGCGCGATCGATGCCGAGATGCTTCAGCAGCCCCACACCCTGACGCACGTAGTGCGCCCAGGTAAGGTGCTCGACCCGTCCACCCGACTCGCCCGTCTCACGACGGTCGAACACGATGCACGAGAAGTGCTCCGAGAGGTGATCGAGGATCTTGATCCGGGCATAGACGCCCTGGGTCCGCCATTTGTCGAGCGTCGCGTCGAATCCCGCCGGCGAGAACATCAGCAGCGGTTCGCCGTTCCCGATGACTTCGTAGTGCGTCGTAATGCCGTCGCTGACTGCCGTCGCCACGCTTCGTCTCTGCTCCTTCGAATTCGCCGCCAGCCGCGATCAGCTGCGAGGACGCGGCGCGCCCTTGACCTGGCGACCCGCGCGTACGTCTTCCGTGTAGGTGGTAATGGCGTCGAGTGCGACCTGCGCCACGTTCGCATAGCGCTCCGCACCGTCGTCCAGCGCGCTCGCGAGATAACCGATGGCGGCGAAGACCGCACGCACACGGCCGTCGAGCCACGGCCCGCCGCCGAGTCCGCCAATCACCGGGATTTTCACCGCTTCGACGGCTGCGGGCCCCGCGACCGGGCCGGAGTTGGTGAAATCGAGAATGGCCGCACCGGCTTCCTCGAGCAGCCTGGCTTCGGCGACGAGCTGGTCCTTCATCTCGGCTGCCAGCTCGGGGCCGGCCTTCGCCATGCCGCCAAACTGGAGGGCGGTGTGGGGCGTGATGCCAAACTGCGCCCACACCGGAATGCCGGCTCGAGTGACCGCGCGCACGGCATCCGGAAACGCCGACGCGCCATCGAGCTTCACCAGGTCGGCGCCCCCCTCCTTCACCAGCCTGATTGCCGCACGGACGGCCGCGTCAGGGCCCTCCTGGAGCGGACCGAACGGAAAATCACAGCTGACGAGAGCGGCCGTCACGCCACGACGGACGGCCCGGCAAGCCAGAATCATCTCGTCGAGCGTGACCTCGAGTTCGCTTTGATGACCCCAGAGGTTGATGCCAACCGAGTCGCCGACCGACACGATATCCACTCCGGCTCGATCGACGATCTTCGCCATCTGGTAGTCGTAGGCCACGACCCCGACGATCTTCTTCCGCTCCCGCTTCATCTGCTGCAGTGCCGGAATGCTCACGGTGCTCGCCATCGTCCTCCCGCGTCGCATCAATACTAGTCGATGGCAGTCAGTGCCCGTCCACGCGAACCCGAGAACCGTAGAACCGTAGAACCCTAGAACCTGATTCCATCCCGGATTCTGTCCGCGACGCGAACCACATCGACCATGCCTCGAACGTCGTGGATGCGGACGATGTGGGCGCCGAGGAGAACGCTGGCCGCGACGGCGGCCGCCGTGCCCCAGTCTCGCTCGGCCGGCGGCACCTCGCCGAGAGCGGCTTTCAGGAACGACTTCCGAGAGGGTCCGGACAGGATCGGGCGGTCCAGGGCCGCCAGCGCGTCGAGCCGGGCCAGCGCCTCATAGGTGTGCTCCGGCCGCTTCGCGAAGCCTAGGCCCGGGTCAATCACGATGGCCTCGCGGCTGACACCGGCAGCAACGGCGATGGCGATCGTCGACTCCAGCTCCTCCGAAATCTCCTCGATCACGTTGTGATACACGGCCTCGCGATACATCTCGCGCGATCTGCCGCGATTGTGCATCAGGACCACCGCCGCCCGCGTTTCTGCAATCGTCTGAGCCAGCTCCGGGTCGTACGCCAGACCGCTGATGTCGTTGACGATCAGCGCCCCGCGCGCGACCGCCGCACGAGCCACGCTCGCCTTGTAGGTGTCAATCGAGACGGGCACTCGGCCATCGGCGGCAAGCTGCTCGACGACGGGAAGCACGCGGCGCAGTTCTTCATCGGCCGGCAATGGCTTGGCGCCGGGGCGGGTAG
Source organism: Vicinamibacterales bacterium (assembly GCA_036258055.1). GTDB lineage: Bacteria > Acidobacteriota > Vicinamibacteria > Vicinamibacterales > 2-12-FULL-66-21 > DATAEK01. Next base: position 15,838 of record DATAEK010000067.1, on the reverse strand, counting down.
ACTCGCCGCCGACATCCAGAATGTCCGCGCCGTCCTCGATCATCCGCAGCCCGTCCGCGATCGCGGGCGCACAATCGAAACGGGCGCCGCCGTCGGCAAACGAGTCCGGCGTGACATTGATGGTGCCCATGACGAGCGTCCGGCCACCCAGCGCCAGCGTGGCGCCGTTGGGGAGAGGGACGGAGTAGCGCTTGCGGATGGGGATCGTCATGCGCCTGTACATGCGTCGGCCCGACCTTGAGGGCCGGGCCGATGTTCCAAACTGACGGCGATCGACTACCGACTGTCGACTGTCGACTAACGACTGCCGACTGTTTACTCCTGCGGCAGCGGCTTGTTGAGCGGCGGCAGCGGCGGCACGATCGACGGGCGCTCCTTCGCGGCCGGACGCTTCGTTCCGTCTTCGACGGGCGACGCGGGGGTCGCGGGCCGGGCATCCTCCAGCGGGAGCCCCGCGGCAATCCGCTTCACCTGATCCGCGTCGAGGACTTCGCGAAGCAGCAGCTCCTCGGCGATCCGATCGAGCGCCACGCGGTTCGCCTCGAGCAGACTGCGCGCCTTGTCGTAGTTCGTCGTGACGAACTTCTTGATCTCCTGGTCGATCTTGATGGCCGTGTCTTCGCTGTAGTCCTGGTGCTGCGCAATCTCGCGGCCGAGGAAGATCTGCTCTTCCTTCTTGCCGAAGGTCAACGGGCCCATCGCGTCGCTCATTCCCCACTCGCAAACCATTTTGCGGGCGAGCTCCGTCGAGCGCTCCAGGTCGTTACCGGCGCCCGTCGTCATCCCCTTCAAGGTGATTTCCTCGGCGATGCGTCCGCCGAGCAGGATGGCGATCTGATCGTTCAGGTAGTCGCGCGAGTAGTTGTGCTTATCGTCCACGGGCAGCTGCATCGTCACGCCCAACGCCATCCCGCGCGGGATGATCGTGACCTTGTGGACCGGATCGGCGTTCGGCAGAATCGCTGCGAGCAGCGCGTGACCGGCTTCGTGGACCGCCGTGACCTTCTTCTCCTCGTCGTTGATGATCATCGAACGACGCTCCGAGCCCATCAGGACCTTGTCCTTGGCGAACTCGAAGTCGAGCATGCGGACGACCTTCTGGTTGTAGCGCGCGGCGTTGAGCGCCGCCTCGTTCACCAGATTGGCCAGATCCGCGCCGGAGAAACCTGAGGTCCCGCGCGCCAGCACATGGATGTTCACGTCGTCGGCAAGCGGAATCTTCTTCGTGTGGACGGCGAGGATGCCCTCGCGTCCCTTGACGTCGGGCCGATTGACGACAATGCGACGGTCGAAGCGTCCGGGCCGCAGCAGCGCCGGGTCGAGCACGTCCGGACGGTTGGTCGCGGCGACGAGGATGACCCCTTCGTTCGACTCGAAGCCGTCCATCTCGACCAGCAGCTGGTTCAGGGTCTGCTCGCGCTCGTCGTGACCGCCGCCAAGCCCCGCGCCGCGGTGACGGCCAACCGCGTCGATTTCGTCGATGAACACGATGCACGGCGCGTTCTTCTTCCCCTGCTCGAACAGATCGCGGACGCGCGAAGCGCCGACGCCAACGAACATCTCGACGAAATCAGAACCGCTGATCGAGAAGAACGGGACGTTGGCTTCGCCCGCGACCGCACGCGCGAGTAGCGTCTTCCCCGTTCCCGGAGGGCCCATGAGGAGAACGCCCTTGGGAATCCGGCCGCCGAGCTTCTGGAACTTCTGCGGCTCTTTGAGGAACTCGATGATTTCCTGGAGTTCTTCCTTCGCTTCATCGACGCCCGACACGTCCTTGAACGTGACCTTCTTCTGCGAGCTGGACGACAGCTTCGCGCGGCTCTTGCCGAACGAGAGGGCCTTGTTCCCTCCGCTCTGCATCTGCCGCATGATGAAGATCCAGAAGCCGATCATCAGCAGGATCGGCGCCCACGAGTACAAGAGCGTCGCCCACGGACTCGTCGTCGGTTCCTTGGCTACGATGACGATCTTCTTCTCGGCGAGCATATTGCCGAGCCCCTCGTACTGCGTGGGGGCGTAAGTCCGGAACTGTTCGGTCCCGTTACCGTTGCTCGTCGACACCGTGCCCGTTATTTCGTTGCCTGTGATCGTGACGGTCTGGACTTGACCGTCATGGACGTACCCCAGGAACGTTGTGAAGGGAATTGGCTGAGGGCTCGGCCGGAGACCGGTCGAGAACTGCCAGATCAGGACCCCCACGACGACGAGGACCATCCAGAACAACAGGCTCTTGAGGGTCGAATTCAACCTAGGCCTCCTAACCGCCTTGCTTTCAAGAATATCACGCCTTGTGACGGGGTCGTGACTCGAAAATCCTCGGCCACCGACTCGCCGACCACCCACACGATCCGGTCGTCGCGATCGACCACGAGCGGGAGCGAATCCCGTAGTTCTCGCGCCACTTTGCGATCGACCAGAAAGTCCTGCAACTTCTTGCCTCGTCCGCCGAGTCCGAAGGGCCTGAACCGGTCGCCCGGCTGCCTGGACCTGACCGCCAACGGCGGCATCGCCCCCTGGACCGCTGCGGATAGCGGGGTCAGATCTCTATTCTCTGAATGTCGGCTCCAGATCCGAAAATCGAGATCCGACCCCGGGCTCGAGGTGGCAGAAACCGCCCAGCCCTGCGCGTCCAGGACCACCTCTCCTGGAATAGACAGCGGAACGCGGAAAGAGTTCGCAAACGCTTCGAACGCTTCTCGCCGCAGCACGATCTTCCCACCTCGCTTGACGGCGTGCTGCCCCGGCAGGCTCAGCTCGTGGCCATCAGGGTCCAGGCACAGCGCCAATAACCGCTCGACGTGATCGAAGCCGACAAACCGGGTGGGCGCGAGGACCGACAACGCCAGTCTGCTGACTCGAAAGGCCAGCGCTGGGTGCAGGGATGTGAGTCCACCCGCATCAACTTCGACTGCTTCGATCTCGGCTGCGACGGGTTCCGGTTCAGCCAGACCGAAGCCGTCGTCCGCGGCCGGCGCGGGCGACCTCAGCGGGACCATCTCGCCGCGTTCTTTCACTAAGACGACAGAACGAGCGATTTCGATTGCATCGATTTGCAACCGGTCATCGTCCTGGGCCGCAATCGCTGCCTCGCGCGCGAGCACGTCCACGATGGCCGGCGAGAACCCGTTCTGGAGAAACGGGATCAGCTCATGGCGAACGCGGTTCCGCGCGAACGCGCGATCCTGATTCGAGTCGTCCTCGCGGAACGTGATGGTTCGTTCGGCAAGCCAGTCCCGCAACTCGGTGCGGCCGACTTCGATGAGCGGCCGGATCACTCGCCCGACTTTCGGCCGAATCGCGGACAGTCCTCGAAGCCCTGACCCGCGAATCATGCGGAGCAGGAACGTCTCCGCCTGATCGTCGCGCGTGTGGCCCGTCGCGATCGCCACGGCGTCGAGCTCCGACGCGGTTTCCTCGAAGAAGGCGTAGCGCGCGCGACGGCCGGCGTCCTCGATCGAGGTGCGCAGCTGGCGCGCCAGATCCCCGACGTCAACGGTTCGCGATCGAAATGGCAGGTCCAGCGTTGCGGCGATCGCGCGGCAGAACGCTTCATCGACGGCGGCCGCCGCACGCAGGGCATGATTGAGATGGGCCACGCCTGCAACGGTCCACTCACCCTGGGCCTCGAGTGCGCGCAGCAGGTGCAGCAGCGCGACGGAGTCCGATCCGCCCGAGAGCGCGACGAGGACACGGCCACCAGCCGGAATCATCCGGTGCTTCCGAACGGTCTCGAGGACGCGGTCGGTCAGAGCCATGTGCATCACCGAATCCTGAATCTGAACGCGATCAACGGGCAGGTCGCGCCGTCGAACCGGATGACTCGAGCGGCCGTCCGGTGCGCACACAATCAGAATTCGAAATTGTCAGCGCAGAAAAGGATGGTGCCGGTGCAGGGACTTGAACCCCGGACCCTGCGGATATGAGCCGCATGCTCTAACCAACTGAGCTACACCGGCAGGAACCTTGAATTGTACCACGGCCGGCGTCAGGGCGCGGACGCCTCGAGGATGGCCGCGGCCAGAAGCGGGATCATGATTTCGTGATGGCCGACGAGCGAGTACCCCTTCCCAATCCCCGCGGTCGGCCGCGTGACGACGTTGGTGTGAGGCCGGTAGAGACGCATGAAGTCGAGGTTCACGGTTGTCAGCCCATCGAGGGCGATCCCGCGGTTGCGGGCCAGCGCGACGGCCTTGAGAAACACCTCGGGGAGCACGACCGCCGATCCGCAGTTCAGGTACACACCGCCGCCAAGCCGCGCGACATTCGAAACCAGGAACCTGAAGTCACGCAGGCTGCCTTCGCCTAACGCGGAACCTGACGCATCCGGATGCATGTGCGTGATGTCAGTGCCGACCGCGACGTGCACGGTGACGGGAACTCCGAGCCGCGCCGCGGCCGCGACGACGCTCAACGGCTCGTGGGATGGCGCCAGCTCGCGCAACCGCCGCCCGACCGCCTGCCCGATGCCGAGCCCGTCCCGCACGCCGTCGTTGATCGCGCTGTTCAGGAGTCTGCCGGTCTCGTCGGCCATGCCGAAGCGGCCTGGTCCAAGCGCCTCGTCCACTTCCTCCGACGTGCTGCCCGACAACGCCAGCTCGAAGTCGTGAATGATCACCGCGCCATTGACGGCAAGCGCGGACACGAACCCGCGCTCCATCAGATCGACGATGACCGGCGAGAGCCCGGTCTTGATCACATGTGCGCCGAGGCCCCAGAGCACGCCGCGGTTCGCCCCCCGAGCGGCGGCAATCGCGCCGACGACCGCCCTGAAATCAGCGGCCGCCAGGATCTTGGGCAGCGAGTCCAGAAACGATCGCAGCGTGCCACCGGCGCGCACTGGTGACGCGAAGTCAGCTTCGTGAGCTTTGCTCTTTCGTGATGCCAGCGGATAGGTGCGGATGCCCGAGACGTCGAACTCTTCGTAGGGAAACGGCACGGGGAGAGCATACCTAGTGGATGGCAAATGGAAAATGGGAAATGATCAACGATCGATGGCCCTCAATTCACTATTGAGAGCCGCACGGATCGATTGTGCCGACCGGTGTCCATCCACCACCGGTCCAGCGCCACCACTGACTATCCACTCCGAACGTATGGATCTGGCCGGCACACCACGTGATGATCGTGCCCAGGCCGCCGGTCTGCTGGCCGTTCCGCAGGACCGATAGGCCCGACCGCGTCCACACCGCGCCCGTGTTGTCGACGATCTGGCTCGCGGGTGGGACTCTCGTGCCGTCCGGTGACGTACCAGGTGGCGGCGGTGGCGGCGGCGCACTGCCGCACGGATCGGTGGTTCCGACCGGCGACCATCCGCCATTCCAGCGCCACCACTGACTGTCTACACCGAACGTGTAGATCTGGCCGCCGCACCACGTGATGATCGTGCCCAGACCTCCGGTCTGCTGTCCGTTCCGCAGGACCGATAGGCCCGACAGCGTCCACACCGCGCCCGTGTTGTCGACGATCTGGCTTGCGGGTGGCAGTCTGGTCCCGTCCGGTGACGTGCCTCCGCTGCCGCCTCCTCCGCCTCCGCTGCTGACCACGATCGTCCGCGCTCCGGATGACGTCGTGGCGCCGCCGTTATCCGTCGCCGTCGCAGTCAGGGCGTACGTGCCTGCTGAGACACCGGACCAGGTGATGCTGTAAGGCGGTGCCGCAACGCTACCGATCGAGTTGCCGTTCGCGTAGAAATCGACGCGCGCAATGGTGCCGTCGCTGTCGCTCGCGGTGGCTTCGATCGGCACAGATGCGGGAGCCGTGAAAGTGGACCCGTCCGGCGGTTGGGTCAGGGCGACCGACGGCGCGGCATTTGTCGTATTCGCGAGCGCAGCGCGATACACGTTCAGGCGACCGCCAGACGCGACGAGACCCGGCCAGGGTCCCACGAGGTCGACGTTGCCGAGCAGCAGCGACTTGACCGCGCTGACAGACAGGCTGGGTTGCTGCGCGATGAGGAGCGCGGCCGAGCCGGCGACATGCGGAGCAGCCATGCTGGTGCCGGTCGCACTGGCATATCCAGAGCCGTAGGTGCTGACGATGCCCGAGCCGGGGGCCGCGAGATCAACCGAAACCGGCCCCCAATTGCTGCTGCTCGCCCGATTGTCGTTGATATCGGAATTCGCCACCGAGACGATGCTCGGCGAGGTGAAACTCGCGGGATCGAACGGAGCATTATCCGTATTCACGCCATTCACGGAATTCCCCGCTGCGGCGACGTTCAGAATCCCGGCCGCGCCTGCCGCATCGATCGCCGCCTTGAGCGACTGCGCAATCGGCCCCTGCCCGCGCGGTGCTCCCCAACTGTTGTTGGTGACCCGAATATTGATCCCGCGATTCTTCAGCGCGACGACGTAGTTGAAGCACTCGATGGCCCCCGCGTCGGTTCCCGAGCCGTCCGCGCCCAGGAACTTGCACGACAGAATGCTCGTGTTCCAGTTCACGCCGACGACGCCGATGCCATTGTTGCCGGCAGCACCAAGGGTTCCCGACGTATGCGTACCGTGCCCGTTGTCGTCCATTGGATCGCTGTCGTGATTCCGCGCGTCGATCCCATAGACGTCGTCCACGTAACCATTGCCATCATCGTCGATGCCGTTACCGGGAATCTCGCCGGGGTTGCGCCACATATTGACCGCGAGATCCGGGTGGGTGTAGTTGACGCCGGTATCGATGTCCGCAATGACGACGTTGCGGCTGCCGGTGGTGATGCCACTCCAGACGTTCTGCGCCTGGATCCTGGCGAGTCCCCACATGTTGTCGTTCACCCAGAACGGATCGTTCGGAGGCGCCGGCGCATCGATCCTGCGAATGTAGTTTGGCTGCGCGTCCAGGACGTCTGGATCGAGTGTGAGCGCCGCGACGGCTCTCTCGACGCTCTGGCCTGGCGCGATGCGCGCATGGTGAATGCCGACTCGGTTGAATCGGCGGATTACTCGCGCGCCGATGGCAGTCAATGCGGCATCGCGGCGCGGCATCGACATTCCGGCCGCGAATCGTACGAGAACCTCACCGGGCACATATGTGGCCCCTGCTGATGACTGCTGGCCGGTTGCGGGAACGCCGGACGCGAGAAGACCGAGCGCGAGGACGACCGAGATCGCCAACGCACGAACAAAGACAAGAAGGCGCATGAGCACCTGCCTTCATTGGAGATCGATTCCTCGGCGCTGTGAACCGAACGTGAGCCCGCAAACTGACCGGCGCCGATGTGGTCGCCGATTATCGCAGACTCGAAGGGGTCCGAGGGAGAACTCCGGTGTCTCGTCCCAGCTCTACCGTTTCGACTCCCACATGGATTGCAGTCGTGTGAGCTCTTGAATCAGCAGATCAACATCGCGTCGCCGTAGCTGTAGAAGCGGTATCGCATCCTGACCGCTTCGGCATACGCGGCGAGCACATGCTCGCGATCGGCGAACGCGGACACGAGCATCAGCAGCGATGACTGGGGAAGATGGAAGTTGGTGAGGAGGCCGTCGATCACTCGGAAGGTGAATCCGGGATGGATGAAGACCGTCGCCGCGGCAGCTCCGGGACGGACCTCGCCGCCGCCGCGAATAGCGGCGTCCTCCAGGGCTCGGGTGGTCGTCGTTCCCACCGCGATGACGCGGCGGCCCTCGCTGCGCGCACGCGCAATCGCGTCCGACGCGGCCACGCCGATCTCGTAGCGCTCCGGATCGACCACGTGGTCCTCGACCAGGTCGGCGCGGACCGGCTTGAAGGTGCCATAGCCGACGTGCAGCGTGATCGAGGCGCGCTCGACGCCGCTGGCCTCGAGCCGATCGAGCAACTCGGGGGTGAAGTGCAGCCCGGCGGTCGGTGCGGCGACCGAGCCGCGCACGCGCGCGAAGACAGTCTGATATCGCTCGCGATCGACCGGACTGTCCGGCCGTTTGATGTACGGTGGAAGCGGCACGTGGCCAAGCCGATCGATCACATCGTCGATCGTCCCTCCCGACTCGACCCACAATCGGACCCGGCGTCGCCCGTAGAATCGGCGTGCGAGGACCTCACCCAGGAGGACGCCGCCCTCTCCCTCGAATCTCATCAACGCGCCGGGCTTCAACTTCTGGCCGGGATGCACGAGGGCGTCATAAACAGCGCCGGCAGCTGATGGCGCTGCAACTGTGGAATCCGGCGGCTCGGGTACGTCGTCGCCTTCTCCCAGTGCCGAGCCAAGCAGCAGGCATTCGACCGAACCTCCGCTGGGAACCCTGTGGCCCAGAAGGCGGGCCGCGAAGACGCGCGTGTCGTTGACGACGAGGAGATCGCCTGGCTTCAACAGGGCCGGCAGATCGGCAATCGTGCCGTGGTGTAGGGCGCCAGTCGAGCGGCCGAGCGTCATCAGACGCGATTCACCCCGGGGAACTGCCTCTTGTGCGATCAGATCGGCCGGCAGATCGAATTCGAAGTCGGAGACACGCAAGGTGTGATCATAGTCGGCGGAGTCCACGGTCGAGCCGGTTGCGGGCCAGCCTCAGCGGTACGGTCCGTGCTTGAGGTCAGGTCATGGCGCGTACCGAACGTGAGACACCTGTGTTCCGGCGCGAAGAGCCCGAGGTCGTGCTTCCGGCGCGGACAGACGGTGACAGCGAGCCGGAACCGCTGGTCATCCGGATGCCGATCGACGTGCGCAGCGTGTCGCTCACCGTTCTCGCTGTCGGCACCGGTCTGCTGATCCTCCAATACGCGCAGTCGGTGCTCATTCCGATCGTCCTGGGGATCCTCATCAGCTACGCGCTCGCACCGTTCGTCGCAGCGCTCGCGCGACATCGCGTACCACGCTCGGTCGGCGCTGCAAGCGCTGTCTTCCTGATCATCGCCATGCTCGGCATCGGCGTGTACACGCTGCGTGACGAAGTGATCGCCATTGTGGGAAATGTGCCTGTCGCGGCGCAGCGCATCCGTCAACGGCTGAGCGATGGACGGAGGGCTCATGACAGCGCGCTCGTCCAGGTGCAGCGCGCGGCCAAAGAGATCGAGAAGACCGCCCAGGAGGCGACGCAACCCGAAACGCAGTCCGCGTCGTCGAGAGGGAATATCCAGCGCGTGGAGATCGTGGAGCCGACATTCAAGGCCACCGATTACGTCTGGATGGGCGGCGTCGGGTTCATCGGCTTCGCCGGCCAGTTCGCGGTGATTCTCTTCCTCGTCTACTTCTTCCTGGTCACCGGCGATCTCTACAAACGGAAGCTGGTGAGAATCGTGGGGCCGAAGCTGTCGCAGAAGAAGATCACGGTGCAGATCCTCGACGAGATCAACCTGCAGATCGAAAGCTTCATTCGGGTGCAGCTGCTGACGAGCCTCCTCGTCGCCGTCGCTACTGGCGCCGCGCTCTGGTGGTTCGGGCTCGAGCAGTACGCGGTCTGGGGATTGCTGGCCGGGATCTTCAACTCGATTCCGTACCTCGGGCCGGTCATCGTCACCGGCGGCCTCGGCGTCGTCGCGTTCATCCAGTTCGACGACCTGATCAAGACCGCCTACATCTGCGGGGCGGCGTTCGCCATCACGAGCCTCGAAGGGTTCATCCTGACGCCGACGCTCATGGGCCGCGCCGCGCGGATGAATCCCGTCGCCATCTTCGTCGGACTTCTCTTCTGGAGTTGGCTCTGGGGGGTGTGGGGGACTGTGCTCGCCGTGCCGATGCTCATGATGATCAAAGCCATCTGCGATCACGTCGAGGATCTGCAGCCGATCGGGGAGTTGCTTGGAGAGTGATGTCGTCTTGTGAGGTAGTCGAGTCGTCGTCGGAGTGAGCGGAGAGCGCGGAGGATCGCTACACGGCGGACGCGGAGATCACAATGGTGGCGTCCCGCGGTCGCAGCGACCGACCTACCACACGCGGTCGAACCGCCAATCCACTTCAACTGCCTCCGCGTGCTCCGTGTAGCAGATCTCCGCGCCCTCCGACTGCTCCGCAACTCACAACAACGGGAACTTCCACAACAGCCAGACGATGATCGCGAACGGCACCAGCGCGACCAGCGCCACGAGACCGAGTGCGACGAAGACGAACGCGTAGTCGCTGCCGCGCGGCGCGACATCCGGGAGCGCGTGACGTTCGAGCAGCGCGAGGTTCCGCAGGTTCGCCTTCCACGCCACGTCCGCCATGTCGCCGAGGATCGGCACGAGGCCGATGCCCATGTCGATCGCCGCGTTGAGCACCATCCGCGCCTGAACGACCGCCGGCAGTCGGCGTCGCAATCCTTCGATGAGAATCATCGAGGTGTAGATCGGCGAGGCGAGATCACCCAGTCCGGGGACGAGTCCAAGGAGCGCGTCGATCCCGAATCGGATGGAGGTGCCGGGGACTCGAAACGCGCTGTCGAGAAGGACGGCCCAGCGGCGCAGCGCGTCGAGCGTACGAGAGGAATTGGAGGTCAACGTGTGGCTCGCGTCGACAAGAGCGGAGTCACCGAGAACATAGTGCATTCCCGGCGACTCCGCTACCGATGCCAATCCGGCGGTTGTGCTATCACGAGCTGACGTCAACGCCGCGGGCGACCTCCGTCAGAGGGTTGCCCCCGCTTCCTTTAACGTGACGGGGTTGTCGCCTTCTCCAGTGCCCTGACGCGATCGTGGGTCGAGTGCACGCGTGCCCGCTGCTGCTGGACGAGGGCCAGCGCCGCCCCCGAAAGCCCGCTGCTGATCGCGTGGTCGTAGGCCTTCTTCGCAGCATCCTCGCCGCGCTCGGCCTCCGAAATGATGCTCCCGTCATCCTTCCCGGTGACCACGGACTTGATATTGATCCATCCGCGATGGATTGCGCCGCTCATGCTTCCCGCCTTGTCGGGGTCGCCGCCGAGCCTGCGCACCTCGGCCTGGAGCTCGTGTGCCATCTGTCCGCGATCGCGCGAGTAGTTCTGGAACTCCGATCTCGTCTGCGGATCGGTCAGCCCTTCCGCGGCGGTGCGGAATCCCTCCTCGCCGTCCTTGCACGTTTCGATCAAACCGTTCAGGGTTGAAATCACCTTGTCGTTGTTCATGTACTCTCCTTTCGCAACCGCCCGGAAAGAGAGCAAACGCAAGGCCATGCCGATAACAGTCGAGGCTCATTGCCATTTCTTCAGTGAACGTGGTACCTAACTGTGGGTTGCTCTTCAGGTCGCTGACCTTCAGCGTCTGCCGTTCCCGATCACATCAGTGCCGAAAAACAGCTTGCGTGTCTGGCCAGGTACGCCGTATCCCCTCGGTGCCACGTGGGACGGCGTCGGCGTCAACTTCGCGATCTTCTCGGAGCACGCGACTCGGGTCGAGCTCTGTCTGTTCGACTCGACCGACGCGGAAGTCGAGTCGCTGACGATTCCCCTGCCCGAGCAGACCGACATGGTGTGGCACGGCTATCTGCCGGACGTCCATCCCGGCCAGCTCTATGGGTATCGCGTGCACGGCCCCTACGCGCCACAGCGGGGCCTCCGATTCAATCCCCACAAGCTGGTGATGGATCCCTACGCAAAGGCAGTCGGCCGCGCGACGCGATGGAACGAGGCGTTGTTCGGCTTCCGCATCGGAGAGGACGATACGTCGTTCGACGATCGCGACAGCGCGCCCTATGCGCCGCTCGCTGCGGTCGTCGACACCGCATTCACGTGGGGCGATGATCGGCCGCTCCGCACGCCGTGGCACGAAACGCTGATCTACGAGCTGCACGTGAAGGGATACTCGCAGCTCAATCCCGCGGTGCCGGAGTCGCTCAGGGGCACGTATCTCGGTCTGGCATCGGATCCCGCGATCCGACACCTGGTGTCACTTGGCGTGACGGCGGTCGAGCTGATGCCAGTGCATCATCACGCCGACGAATGGCACCTGACCCAGAAAGGGCTGTCGAACTACTGGGGATACAACACGCTCGGCTACTTCGCGCCGGACGTTCGCTTCGCCTCCTCGTTGTCGCCGCTCGATGCGGTGCGCGAGTTCAAGATGATGGTCCGCGCGCTGCACGCGGCCGGCCTCGAGGTGATTCTCGACGTGGTCTACAACCACACGGCGGAAGGGGATCATCGTGGACCGACGCTGTCGCTGCGCGGCATCGACAACAGCTCGTACTACCGGCTCTCGCCGGAGAATCCGCGCTTCTACCAGGACTTCACCGGGACCGGCAACACCCTGAACATGCGCAGTCCTCGTGTGCTGCAGCTCATCATGGACAGCCTGCGCTACTGGGTGCTGGAAATGCACGTCGATGGGTTCCGCTTCGATCTTGCGAGCGCACTGGCTCGTGAGTTGCATGCCGTGGATAAGCTCGGAGCGTTCTTTGACATCATTCATCAGGACCCGGTGATCTCGCAGGTGAAGCTGATTGCCGAACCCTGGGATCTCGGCGAGGGTGGCTATCAGGTCGGCAACTTCCCGACGAAGTGGACCGAGTGGAACGGCAAGTACCGCGACGCGGTCCGCCGCTTCTGGCTCGGCGATGGCGGGGGTGTGTCCGAGCTCGCGACGCGCATCTCCGGCAGCAGCGATCTCTACGAGCAGAGCGGACGACGGCCGTACGCGAGCATCAATTTCATCACCGCGCACGACGGCTTCACGCTGGCCGATCTCGTCAGCTACAACCAGAAGCACAACGAAGCCAACGGCGAAGGCAATCGCGATGGCGAGAACCACAACCTGAGCTGGAACTTCGGAGTCGAGGGACCGACCGACGATCGGCGCATACTCGAACTGCGCGAGCGCGAGCGCCGGAACCTGATGGCGACGCTGATGCTCTCGATCGGTGTGCCCATGCTGAGCGGCGGCGACGAGCTGGGGCGCACGCAACTCGGCAACAACAACGCTTACAGCCAGGACAACACCGTCAGCTGGACGAACTGGAACCTGACGCCGGAGCGAAAGGACTTCCTCGAGTTCACGCGACGGGTCATCCGCGTCTGGAAGGATCATCCGGTGCTGCGCCGTCGCAAGTTCTTTCAGGGTCGCGGTATTCGCGGCGCCGACGTCCTCGACATCATCTGGCTCGATTCGTCCGGGCGCGAGATGACCGATGAGATCTGGAGCTCGACGGAAGTCCGCTGCCTCGGCGTGCGTCTCAACGGCGACGCAATCAACGAGGTCAACGAGCGCGGAGATCCGATCGTCGGCTCGACGCTGCTGCTGCTGCTGAATGGCGGCGGCGGATCGATACCGTTTTCTTTGCCTGAGGCGCCGGTGCGGGAGCGATGGGACACCCTCCTCGACACGGCGGACCCGTGGGCGCCGCCGCGCCGACTCAGGGCTGGCGATCGCTACCAGCTTCACGCGCGATCGATGGCAGTCCTCGAGTTGAAGGGAGTCACCGACGTCCCCGATCGTCTGGCTGATTGGGGGCCGGCCGGGGTCTACTAGAACCTTGTAGAACCTTTAGAACCCTTGTGAACCTATAGAACCTGTGAACCTGTAGAACCAGAAGCAGTGCGAGATGGCGAAGACCTCGACGGGGACGCGATCGAAGGGCAAGACGACGGATCCCGCTGCACTCGACCAGGCGCTGATGCGCCGCGTGGTTGTCGAACGGGTCCGACCGCGTGTGGACGACGGACGGTTTCCTGTCAAGCGCGCGCAGGGTGAGCGCGTCGTCGTCACTGCCGACATTTTTGCCGACGGGCACGACACGTTGGCGGCAGCCCTGCTTCATCGCCGGGTGGGCGGGTCCGAGTGGTCAGAAGTTCCGATGGAGCCTCTTGGCAACGACGCCTGGACGGCTGCGTTCACGGTTGGCGAGCCGGCGCGATACGAGTACACGGTCGAAGGATGGATCGATCGCTTTGGGACGTGGCGTCAGGAGCTGACCAAAAAGGTTGAAGCCGGTCAGGATGTGTCCAGCGAGCTGCTCGAGGTGGCCTCGCTCGTTCTGAGCGTTGCGGAGCGTGCCAACGCGGGACCCGATCGTGAAGCGTTGCAACGGACGGCACGTGTGCTGGCCGACGGCGAACGAGCGCAGAAGGAACGAGTCGCCGCGGCGTTGCTGCCAGAACTCGTGGCGTTGACATCGCGTCATCTGGATCGCAGCGATGCGACCCGCTATGACAGGGTTCTCGAGGTGATCGTCGATCGCGAGCGGGCGCGGTTCGGCGCGTGGTACGAGATGTTCCCGCGTTCGGCCGGAACCGACCCAGGCCGGAGCGCCACCTTCGACGAAGCCGCTGCACTCTTGCCGTACGTCGCGTCGATGGGGTTCGACGTCCTGTACCTTGCGCCAATCCACCCGATCGGACGGAGTTTTCGCAAGGGCAGGAACAACGCGCTCGAAGCGACGGCCAGTGATCCAGGCAGCCCGTGGGCGATTGGCTCGGAGGCCGGCGGTCACACCGAGGTCGAACCGACGCTCGGGACGATCGACGACTTCGATCGCTTCATCGAGGCGGCGCGCCGCCATCAGCTCGAGGTCGCGCTGGACCTCGCGTACCAGGCCTCGCCCGATCACCCGTACGTCCGTGAACATCCCGAATGGTTTCGCCATCGTCCCGACGGGACGATCAAATACGCGGAGAACCCGCCGAAGAAGTATCAGGACATCTACCCGCTGAACTTCGAGAGCCGGGAGTGGCCGGCGCTCTGGCACGAGTTGAAGCGGATCATCGAGTTCTGGGTGTCGCACGGCGTCAGGATCTTCAGGGTCGACAACCCGCACACCAAACCATTCAGCTTCTGGCGGTGGGCGCTCGGCGAGATCCGTGAACAGCACCCCGACGTCATCTTCCTGTCGGAAGCGTTCACCCGGCCCAAGGTCATGCGGCATCTCGCGAAGTGCGGGTTCTCCCAGTCGTACACCTACTTCACCTGGCGAAATACCGGTCCCGAGATCACGGAGTACTTCACCGAGCTGACGCAAACCCGGGTGCGTGAGTACATGCGCGCGAATCTGTTCGCGAACACGCCCGACATCCTGCACGAGTATCTGCAACGGGGCGGCCGGCCGGCATTTCAGATCCGCTTCGTGCTGGCGGCGACGCTGGGCGCCAGCTACGGAATCTACAGCGGCTTCGAGCTGGCGGAAAACACGCCGGTGCGCGCGGGGAGTGAGGAGTACCTCGACTCGGAGAAGTATCAGATCAAGATCCGGCAGTTCAATCAGCCCGGCAGCCTGGCCGAGCTGATCGCCCAGGTCAACGCGATCAGGCGCAATCATCCGGCCCTGCAGCGCGACTGGGGCCTGCGCTTTCACGCCACGGACAATCCCGAGCTGCTGTGCTACAGCAAACAGTCCGAGGACCGCACCGACTTGCTCCTCATGGTCGTCAATCTCGATCCGTTCCACATGCAGCACGGTTTCGTCCGGCTGCCGATCGAGTCGTGGAATCTGAAGCCGGACGGCGAGTTCGAGGTTCTCGACCTCCTGTCGAAGGAGCGTTACGTCTGGCGGGGCGACCGCAACTACGTGCGGCTCGATCCGGAGTCGCGGGTCGCGCACATCCTGCACGTCCGGCTGCCCGCGCCGGTGCTGCCCGAGATCGGCGATGAATAGCGATCCGCAGTGGTACAAGGACGCGATCATCTATCAGGCGCACGTCCGCGCGTTCCTGGACAGCACGAACGATGGCGTCGGCGACTTTCGTGGGTTCACGCAGAAGCTCGAGTACCTCGAAGGGCTGGGGGTCAACTGCCTCTGGCTGCTCCCGTTCTATCCTTCGCCGCTCAAAGACGACGGCTACGACATCGCGGACTACGAGAACATCCACCCGAGCTACGGGACGCTGGCGGACTTCGACCGCTTCATCGAGGAGGCGCACCGTCGCAGCATCCGCGTCATCACCGAGCTGGTCATCAACCACACGTCGGATCTGCACCCGTGGTTCCAGGCCGCCCGGCGGGCGCAGGCGGGATCACCCGAGCGGGACTTCTACGTCTGGAGCGAGACGAACCA
>DATAEK010000066.1:0-3263 GCA_036258055.1 Vicinamibacterales bacterium | reverse complement strand
CGTGATGCGTGCCGGAATGACGGCAAGCGCGTTCAGCCGCCGTAGCGGCAGCTGGCCCGGCCGGAGCCGGGGGACCCTCGGAAAGGAAGGACGATGAAGTCCATTTTTAGGGCGATGACCCTAGTCGGCGCGGCGGCGGCGCTGTTCCTCCTCGTCGGCGCGGCCTCGATGGCAACGGCAGGTTCGAAGGCGAAAGTGACGATCAGCGTGGCATCGCTGCGTCCGGGAAGCTCGGACGAAGCGAAACAGCAGTTCAACGACAACGTGGCGTTGTTCGAGAGGCAGCATCCGAACATCGACGTCAAGCCCACGGAGTACGCGTGGAACGGCGCGACCTTCGCGACGCAGCTCGCCGCCGGAAGGCTCCCCACGGTCTTCACCGTGCCGTTCACCGACGCACGGACGCTCGGGGAGCATCGTCAGGTCGCCGACATCACGGCGGCCATCAAGAAGTGGCCGTATTTCAAGAAGTTCCAGAAGACGGTCATCGCGGAGGCGACGACGGCGAAGGGCCGAGTCATCGGCGTCCCCTACGCCGCCTATGCACAGGCGCTGCATTACAACCGCGACCTGTTCAGGCAGGCCGGTCTCAATCCGAACAAGCCGCCGACGACCTGGGCGCAGGTGCGTAGCTACGCAAAGCGGATCGCCCAGAAGACCGGCGCGGCCGGCTACGCGCAGATGGGGCTCAACGACAACACAGCCGGGTGGATCGCGACCACCGTCGCGTACACGCTCGGCGGCCGGATGGAAAGAGGACGCGGGACGAGCGCGACCGCCACGCTCAACAACAAGTACACAGTCCAGTCGCTGAACATGCTCAAGCAGATGCGCTGGGCCGACAACTCGATGGGCGCGACCTACGACTACACCTGGCCCACCATCAACCAGGCGTTCGCAGCAGGCAAGATCGGCATGTTCATCAACGGCTCCGACATCTACACCTTCCTCGTCCAGGCGGCGAACCTCGACCCAAAGATCTACGGCATCGCTCCGCTCCCGCTCGGCAAAGACAAGAAGGCCGGCGTTCTCGGGGGCGGCTCGATCGCAGTCCTCCGGCCCGACACGAAGGGCGCGAAACTGGATGCCGCAATGAAGTGGATCGACTTCTTCTACATGGAGAAGCTCGTCCGGAAGCCCGCCGCCATTCGTGACGCCCGGATTCTCGTCGCGAACAAGCAGCCGGTCGGCGTACCGGCGTTCCCGATCTTCAACAAGGCCCAGTACGTACGCGCGAACTCGTGGATCAAGCCGTACGTCAACGTCCCGGTGAAGCAGATGGCGCCGTTTCTGACGGGCATCTTCAAGCAGAACCTGTATCCCGAGCCCGCGGCGTCGACGCAGAGCGTGTACCACGCGCTCGACCCGGTCGTCCAGGCGGTGTTCACCGACAGGAACGCGAACATCAGCGGTCTTCTGAGCCAGGCGAACGACGTCGCTCAGAAGGCGATCAGGGAAGGGAAGTAGCTCCTCCAACGAGCCGGCTCGGCGGGGAGCCTTTGGCTCCCCGCCCGGCTCTCTGTCCAGGTGAACGCGGCCTCACGCGCGACTAAGGTGGAGGCGGCGAGCGCGACCGCTCGCGACCTTGCAGTGGACCGGGTTGGCGTGACTTCACGAGAGACGGCGACGGCGAGCGAGCCAGTCCCCGCCGTTGGTGGGGCGGTGGCGGGCGCGCGGTGGCGCGAACGCTTTTCGCCGATCGGCTGGGTGCGCGGCGGCGGCCTCGCCGCCCTCCTCTTCGCCTTGCCGATGCTGCTGATCTTCACGGCGTTCTCGTGGTATCCGATTGTGCGGCTCGTCGTCCTGTCGTTTCAGACGACGAACCTCATCGACCCGCCGACCTGGGTGGGGCTGGAGAACTTCCGCGAGGTGATCAACGACCCGCTCTTCATGACGGCGGTCAAGAACACCGCGTACTTCGCGTTGCTCGCGCTGATCTTCGGCTACCCGATCCCGCTCGTGGCGGCCGTGCTGATCAGCGAATCCCGCCGGTTTCGCGGGGTCTACAGCGCACTCGTCTACCTCCCGGTCGTGCTTCCGCCGGTCGTCAGCGTCCTGCTCTGGAAGTACGTGTTCTACGAGCCGAGCAGTGTCGGGCTCTTCAACACCGTCCTCGGCTGGTTCCACCTGGGCCCGTACGGCTGGCTGCAGTCGCCGGGCACCGCGATGCCTGCGCTCGTCGTCGAGTCGACCTGGGCCAACGCGGGGACGACCGTGATCATCTACCTGGCCGCTCTGACGGCCGTCGACACCGACCTGTACGACGCGGCGTCCGTTGACGGTGCGGGCATCTGGCGAAAGATCTGGCACATCACCCTGCCCCAGTTGCGCGGCGTGCTGCTCGTGACGCTGATGCTTCAGATCATCGGGACGGCGCAGGTCTTCCTCGAGCCGTTCCTCTTCACGTCAGGCGGACCGGCCAACGCGACGCTGACGGTGCTGCTGCTCGTCTACCAGTACGCGTTCGGGAACTCCGTCGGCGTCGCCTTCGGACAGGCCGCCGCACTGAGCCTGATGATCGCTGTCTTCCTGGCCGTCTTCTCCGTCGTCTTCATGCGGCTGACGCGCTCTTGGAGCACGACGTGATCGGCGCGCGGGTGCGTCGACGCCGCGAGCCGGAAGCCCCCACTGCGGGGCTCCTCTCGTACAACGACTGGGGGCGACGCCACGTCAAGTGGTCCGTCGGCTCTGCGCAGACAGTCCTCTTCGTCCTGGTCGTGCTCATCGGCCTGGGGCCCGTGCTCTGGCTTGCGAAAGGCGCGGTCACGCCCACCATCGACACGTTGCGGAACCCACTCGCCCTCTTCCCGCACGGGGTCGCGTGGAGCAACCTCAGCGACGCGTGGTCGAAGGTCGACGTCGGCCGCTATTTCTGGAACACGATCGTGCTCGCCTTCGGCTCCTGGCTCTGCCAGATCATCGTCGCGACCACCGGCGCGTTCGTGCTGTCGGTGCTCAGACCCGCGTGGGGGCGGTTCGTCTACGCGCTCCTCCTCGGAACGCTCTTCGTCCCCTGGATTGTCCTGGTCGTCCCGCTGTACATCGAGGTCGTCCATCCCCCTCTCATCCATCACTCGTTCGCGGAGAGCTACTGGGCGATCTGGCTCCCGGCCGGTGCGACGGCCTTCAACGTCGTCTTGATGAAGCGGTTCTTCGACAACCTGCCACGTGAGCTCTTCGAGGCCGCGCGCATCGACGGTGCCGGCCCCACGCGGCTCTTGTTCTCGATCGTGTTGCCACTCTCCAAGCCGATCCTCGGAGTC